>CAYNWJ010000178.1:2973-7761 GCA_964400815.1 uncultured bacterium | reverse complement strand
ATAGGTGTTCGTGATGCGGAAACGTGTGATCCCCTCCGTGTGGAGCACCCATGCCGAACCGTCGGAAAGCGGCGCGACGTCGTTTATCTGGTGGGACGGCAGCCCGTCGGTCACACGAGCCGTATTCCAACCGTAATCGCCCAGCACTTGGAGCCCCTGGAACTGGTGAAAATAGCCGCCTTTCTGCCAGACATAGACACACACGTTCCCGGCGGCCACCGAGGAATAGGGTGTGTTGTTTGTGGGAAATTCCCGTGCGACCGTCCATTCGCCGTTGTCGAATCGGTAGAGGGCCGAGGCATAGGATGGGTCCCCCGCGGGTTTTTCCGCTCCGGAATCCGGTGATTCCCCTCCAGCGGCGGTCTTCCGGCGCGCCTCGGACACCCACACCGCCCAGACGGTTCCCCTGCCGGCGGCGATGGAACGGATGCCGGTCAGATCGAAACGCTCCCATTCCCCGTCCGCCAGACGGTATATGCCGTTATTGGAGGACACCCACAGCGCGCCCTCGTCATCGACCGCCATGCCGTTCGCACTCGGTGAGCCCTCAAGCGCCGTGAAGCCGATCGACTCCCACAGGGAACCGTCGAACACCGCGATGTCACCGCCGGACAGAACCAGTATACGGCCGTCCCTGTCACGGTCCAGCCGTGAGCAGTTGACCGAAGGCAGACCGTGCTCGAGACCGTAACGCTTGAAAACACCGGTATCAGGATGGAACCGCGAAACGCCGCCGCTCGAGGCGCACCACACCACGGCTCCGTCGGGGAGAACGTCGAAGATGGAGTTGCCGTTGGTGAAACGGCGCCAGACGCCCCCGGTTCCGGACGCCGGCTGCGCAAGCGAAAGAACTGCGGCCAAGACGATGAGTATGTGTCGCATGGTGATTCATTCCTCCCGGGTGAACGATGCCCGGCAGCATGAAATTCTGTGCCCCGGCACTGTGCAGGATAGTGAATTATCGCCCGCCTGTCAAGCGCCAACGCTGCGTGGAGGCTAAAAGCATTGATTCGAGAGCCGTTTTGGCGTACATTACAGTGATTGAAGAAAACCCGAAATCAGGGCTTCCGCCGGCATCACGGGGAGTTGTGTGGAACTGGAAACGGTCAGCATCGTCATCGCGGTCGGTACGCCGGGGGATTATATCCTCGAATGCATCGAACACTGCCGACGTCTCGACCATCCCGATGTCGAGATCATAGTGCTTCCCGATGAGGAGTGGCAGCCGCCCCACCCCGATATCCGGGTGATTCCCACGGGCAGGGTGCGGCCCGCCGAGAAACGGGATCGCGGTGTGTACGAGGCGCGGGGAGGCATCGTCGCCATCATCGACGACGACGCCTATCCCGATCCCGGCTGGCTGAAGAACGCCATGCGCCATTTCGCGGACCGGACCGTGGCCGCTGTCGGCGGTCCGGGTGTGACGCCGCCGGGTGACGATCTCCCCCAGAAGATATCGGGCTGGATATACGAGTCCCCCCTGGTGAGCGGGGCCTATACCTACCGCTACAGGCCGGGGCGCCTCAGGGATGTTGACGATTATCCCACATCGAGCCTGATCCTCAGGAAGGACGATTTCATGCGCGCGGGCGGGTTCGACACCGGCTACTGGCCCGGCGAGGACACCATCCTCTGCCTCAAGCTCACCCATGAACTGGGGAAGCGGATCGTCTATGACCCCGACGTGCTCGTCCACCACCACCGGCGGGATGTTTTCGGGCCGCACCTGCGTCAGATTCGAAGCTATGCCCTGCACCGGGGGTTTTTCGCGAAACGGTTTCCGCAGACATCGCTCAGGCTTTCCTATTTCGTGCCGAGCCTCTTCACGCTCTTCGCAGGGCTCGGCTGGACGACGGTTTTCGCCGGTGGATTCCTTTTTCGCGCATGGCTGGCGGTCATGGGACTCTATGGCGGTCTCGTCCTCGCCTTTTCGCTCAGGACCTGGAATCCGCTGGGGGTGCTGGGTGTGGCGACGGGGACCTTTCTGACGCACGTCACCTATGGTGTCTGGTTCGTACGGGGACTTTTCGCATCGGAGATACAGGACTGATGAAAATATTCGTGAGCTATCCGCCCCTCGCGGGAAAAGGAACGCCCATGCTGGGGCAGAACCGCCAGTTCCAGTGGTTCCACAATCCCTCGTTCATCTATCCCATGGTGAGCGCATCCGCGACGACCCTGCTCGCGTCACGCGGGCATGAGGCGGTATGGGACGACGCCATCGCCCGCCGCTGGACATTCGACCGGTGGCGCGAACGCCTCCTCGCCGAAAAACCCGATCTGGTGGCGATCGAGACAAAGACTCCGGTCGTCCGCCTGCACTGGGACATCGTGAACGGCATCAAGCGCGATCTGCCGGAAACGCTCGTCGTTCTCATGGGCGATCATGTCACCGCGTTCCCCGGGGAAAGCATGGAACGGTGCCTCTGCGATTATGTGATCACCGGGGGAGATTATGATTTTCTCCTTGCGAATATCGTGGAGAGCCTGACTGACGGCGCGCCGCTCGAGCCCGGTATTTGGCACCGCGGGGACGGGACCGTGAAGGACACCGGCCCCTTCCGGCTCGATCACGACTTGAACGAACTGCCCTTCGTGGACCGCGAGCTGACCGAATGGAGACTGTACGGCGAGCCCCTGTACAAGCGTGAGCCCTTCACCTACACCATGGTCGGCCGCGACTGTCCCTGGGCGAAATGCACCTTCTGTTCGTGGACGACGCTCTTCCCGAAATTCCGCACCCGGACGCCGGAAAGTCTTCTGGACGAGATCGGCATGCTGATCGAGCGGTACGGTGTCCGGGAGATATTCGACGACACGGGCTCCTTTCCCTCCGGGGGATGGCTGGACCGTTTCTGCCGCGGCATGATCGAGCGGGGATATAACGACAGGCTCCGAATTTCGATCAATTTCCGCTTCGATTATCTCAAGCCGGAGCGTGCCCGGCTCATGCGGGAGGCCGGATTCCGCCTGATGAAACTGGGTCTGGAATCGGCGAACCAGGCCACCCTCGACCGTCTCGAGAAGGGGACGAAGGTGGAGGACATCGAGCGGGGCTGCCGCATCGCCAAGGACGCCGGTCTGGAGGTGCACCTCACGATCATGGTCGGCTATCCCTGGGAAACGAGGGACGACGCACTGCGAACTCTTTCCCTCGCCAAGCGTCTGATGAAGGAAGGGCTCGCCGACATGCTCCAGTCCACGGTGGCGGTGCCCTATCCGGGGACGCCCCTCTATCGTCAGGCGGTGGAGAACGGCTGGCTCCGTGTGGGGCCCCGTGACTATGAAAAATTCGACATGACCGCGCCGGTGTTCGAGACGCCCGACATGACACCGGAGGAGGTGGTGGATATCTGCAATTCCATCTACCGTTCCTTCCTCCAGCCGTCCTACGTGCTGCGCTACCTCATGAGCGTCCGCTCCCCGGCCGACCTCAAGTTCATCGCAAAGGGGGCGAAGGCGGTCATCGGCCATCTCATGGACTTCACCCGCGGAAGAAGCGGATCAAGCTGACACTGCTGAGATAAATACGTGAAACGCACCATACAGGCACAAGGGAGTGAATAATGAAACGACGGAGTTTCCTGCGACATGCAACGGCGGGGGCGGGAGCCTATGCCGCAACGAACCTCTTCGGCTATGCCATGCCGGGTGTCGAGGCCTTTTCGAGCGGCGGCGGTATCGGGATCGCGGAGGGACTCCATCTCCTCGAACAGGGCAAGGAAGCCAATGTCATGCCCGAAATCCGCCCGGAGATTCGCAACAATCCCCGCGCAGTATTCCTCATCGAGACGAACGTGGAGGCGCGGCGCAGCGACCACGGCCATTTCTCGGAGGCCCAGGAGCAGCTCCAGGAGACCGGCAGTGACATCGTTTCGAAGATCTTCGTCAAGGGATCGCGGAGGGGCGGCTCCACCCTCATCCTCCCGAACCTGACCTGGGTGCCCGATCCGGTGAACTATCCCACGGTGGGCACGAACACCTCCCATGACTTCATCGTCGGCGCGGCCCTCGGGCTCCGTGAGCTGGGCAACACCAATTCGATCGTCACCGCCCGCGGCTCCAACGTGGTTGACCACCGCAAGAGCGGCCTCTATAAAAAACTGGACAGCATCGAGCTCAAGCTCATCGAAGCGAAATACCTTGATTTCGACCACTACGAGAAGGACGAGCTCAACTGGCACCGCGTGCCCGGCAAACCCGTCGTCTGGAACACCATTCCCACCAACCGTCCCATCGGCGACAAGGATTGCTTCTTCATCAACATGCCCAAAATGAAATGCCACAACCTGGGCATGACCACCCTCTCGCTCAAGAACCGACAGGGAGGCGTGCCGTCCGGTTACGGCCACTACTGCAACAGGTGGTCGATGATGGAGCACCTCTGCCGCAACACCTACGGCATCGACTTCAACCGGCACTTCGAGAAGGACTACTACCAGAATGTGGAACAGGGATTCCTCCGTCACCGCGCCGAAGGCTACAAGCACTGGGATTACGAGAAACTCTATCCCAAATACGAGAAGAAGGGCGGCTGGGATGCATTCAGGAAGGTGAAGGACAACGGCGCCGATATCGAGGATTTCATGAGCGACATCGACGGTCCCCTCATGTGGGACGAGCAGTGGTGCCAGCGGGCGGTGGACTCGGCCCTGGCAATCACCCCCTCCATCAACATCGTCGAAGGCGTCATCGGCCGCTCGGGCAGCGGTTTCGATGTGGGCCGCGACGAGCTCACGAACATCGTCATGGTCGACAACAACGCGACCGCGGCCTCGAAGATCGGCG
>CAYNWJ010000178.1:0-2963 GCA_964400815.1 uncultured bacterium | reverse complement strand
GTCATGGTCGGCATGTCGACCGCCGAGCTGGACGCTGTCGGCACTTGGATCATGGGCCACGATCCCCTCGAGATGCCGTACCTCCGCATCGCCAAGGAACGCGGACTCGGCGAGAACGACCTCTCGAAGATCGACATCTACTGGATCCGGGGCCACGAGGTCATCCCGGTCAAAAACATCGCCGAGATCAAGCGCTTCAAGCTGGGTGTGAATCTCCACTCGTGGGACGACCAGGGAGAGCGGCTGTTCTGGTAAGAGGAATTATTTCAGGATTTCCTGATACCGGGCAAGGTCGAGGACATTCAGGTTGAGGACATACGTTGCGCCATCCTCTTTTTGAATGAGTTTTTTCGACAACAGCGCCCCGACATCCCGGCGCATGGTGCGGTCGGTGACATCCCGGTAGAGCACATCGAAGGGTTTTTCGTTTTTCAGGTCCGATAACGAAAATTTTCGAGGATTGCTGAGAAGCATTCCCATCAGATCGTATTGTCTTTGGGTGATACCTTTTCTTTGCCGCATTTGGGTGTAGAATTCCGCAAGTGTCAGGCGCCGTATAAACAACACAACGTTCGATTTAATTTCCTCGAGGACATCGATCGCGCCTTTGATGACAAACTCGACAAAAATTGTTACATCATGGGCTTTATTCTTTCTGGCTTCTGAAAAAACGTTATAATACTCGTCCATGTGACGGTAGTAGTAGTTCGAAAGCGCTGTCGGGAAAAAAATTGTGTTGCCGCTTCTGATCAGAAATGCCTCCACCAGACGGGCTGTTCGCCCGTTACCGTCCGCGAAAGGATGGATCAGACCCAGGTGAAAATGGGCCAGCGACGCCCGTATCAAGGGATCGACCGAAAGCATTTCGTTTGAATTGACATATTCAATATATTCTTTCATCAGATTTCTGATGTCTTTTAATCGGCGTGGCGGTTGATACGTGCCGCCATGATCCTTGTCTCCGACTTTATAAGTTTCCCCCTCCGATCTGTATGCTGATTCACCGGTTTTTTGTAAATCCAACATGACTACACCATGAATACTATCAATCAATTTTTCTTTCAGCATCAGGTGTTTATCAGAGTCGAACTCAACTTCTTTAACAATATTATATGCCTCTTTCAAATTTCTGATCTCGATTTCCTGTTGTTTCGTGTATATTTCAGTTCCGGATTTACCGAGTATCCTTCCCACTTCTTCCTCTGAGGATGGATTACCCTCAATCGCCGCTGTACTGTGAATCGACCGTCGGATTATATCCTTTTCCAATTGATCATACACATTCGGCAGAATGGGGATTTCGATCAGAAAATTGTAGAGTGTCCGCGTCTCCTGTAATACTGTTTCAATATGTCCTTCATCATACTTCCGGCTGAACCAAAACGGCCCCCGGCGTGGAATGTCAATTTTCCTGACCTCTGGATATCCCATTTTTTGTCACACCTTATTGATTAAAATACAGAATATTACCTTGTATATGCAATATACTTCTGTCCCTTGTTTTGTCAAGCACAATATTACAAAAAAAACCGGGAAGCGATCCTCCGCTCCCCGGTTTTTTTTACGTATGCGCCGCACATCCTATGAATAGGTCACGACCTGCCGTTTCTCGTCCCAGCCCATGCCCCTGACATAGACATTGTAGAGGCCGGGAGCCGCGAACCCGTCCCAGACCACCTGGTGGGTGCCCGGTTCGAGATCGTCTGCCATGAGCCGCCAGACCACCTCGCCTTTGCTGTCGAGGACGTCCACCTTGACACTGTCCTTCCCGGGAAGGGTCAGCTCACCGATCATCCTGCCGCGGTTGTCCCGGCCGAGATCGCGGAACATGGGCTTCATGTCCGTCATCTTCCCGGAGGATTTCCAGGCGGAATAGTCGAAGGGCTCGTCGCAGAGATGGAACTCGGGTTCCATCTGGCCGTCATAGTCGCGCTGGAGATAGTAGGTCACGAGGGGTGTGCGCCCGAAGGAATCCAGTTTCACCAGCCTCGCCTCGCCGTCCTTCCACTCGTAGACGGGGATATCGAAGGGATCGAGCACATCGGTGAGGCCGCGCTCGTTGGCGATGTGGAACAGGCCGAAGTTCCCCGGTTCGTGGCCGCCCAGCCAGTGCGCCACGATGTCCAGACGGTAGCGGTCGACGCCGAACATGACGACGTTCGACATGTAGTCGCGGCTTGTGACGCCATAGGGACCGAGCTTCTCGTGGGGGCCCTTGCCGAATCCGTTGCCGTCCTGGCTGTAGACGCCCTCCATGATGTGAATGGCGGCGTCGGTGACACTGTTGGTGTCAAGGACGCGCTGCGACCACTGCTCCATCCATATGCCGCCGTTGTCGCCGGGACGGTCCCAGCGGGGGATGCCCATGTCGCGGTGTCTCGCCCACAGGCGTTCGATCTCCTGCTCGAATCCCTTCTTGAAATACTTGTCGTATTCATCCTCGTAATATGACCGCACCTTATCATAGCGCGTGCACATCTGGTGGAAACGGCGGGCGGCGGTACCCTGGATGTTCTTGACGGCGCCGGTGATGCCCATGCCGTGGGCCTTGAACTTGGGCATGTTCACAAAGAGCGCGCCGGGCGAATTGATGGGCGCCATGAACGCGATCTCGTCGAACACGACCCCGCCTGGCACTTCCAGCATGTTGAACTTGTCCCTGCCGACCTCCCAGAAGTTCACGCTGGTGAGATCGGGAAAGTCGATGCCGTTGCGTGCGGCCATCTGTGTCCAGCCCATGGCCTCCCAGTCCTGGGGACAGGCGCACTCACGCAGATGCTGGTTCGTCATGCCCAGGTCTTTCATCCCGTTGAAGAATCCTTCCACGAAATGAGGGTCGGTGTTGATGCCGAGGGCCTCGAATATGGCATGGCCGTCCTGGGGATGGGCGCAGGTCCAGTTGGGCTTGGTCACGAAGGGTGAGGTCAGCGCAAATCCGCCGCGCTGCTTTTTCACGAACAGTT
>CAYNWJ010000177.1:0-7772 GCA_964400815.1 uncultured bacterium | reverse complement strand
CGTACCGGCCGGAGAGCACCACGTCCCGGAAGGACTCCCCGCCCGGAACGCGCTCGAACAGGGCCGAGGAGACCATCCCGATCGCCCGGCGCTTCCCGCGGATGTCCACCGTGCCGTACCGGTCGCCCAGAACGGTGACCGTGCCCCGCGAGGGCCAGAGATAGGCGCAGATGATGTTGAGGAGGGAGGTCTTGCCGCTGCCGTTGGGGCCCAGGACCGCCCAGTGCTCGCCGGGCATGACGGTGAAATCGACACTGTCGAGGATGAGACGCCCGCCCCTGATGAGGGTGACGCCTTCGAGGGAGAGGATGGGGGTCATGAACGGTATTCCTTTATCAGATATTCGAGCTTTCGTACAAGCCGGGCGAAACTGGGGGCGTTTTCAGCGGCTTCCCCGATGTCCCACATTGTCATGATGAACCTGCCCAGCTCGCCGTTGTAGCCCCGTCCCTTCGCGGCGGTGCTCCCGGGCCGTGGCGGAATGGCGTCCCGAATGTCCTTTGAGCGGGATTTCCGCGCGAGAGCGATGATCATTCGCTTCGGATCCTCGAGATGTTCCGGGTTGTATGGTATATCGTTCATTCTGACACCGAGAAAACGGGCGCAGTTCCTTCTGTCGGCGAGCAGCCAGGCCTCGACTTCGCGGACGGCGATGCAGGTCAGCATATAGCGTGATACACCCGATGGGAACAATCGGGGAATGAGTTCGGGGGCGCACTCGCTGTCGTGGTCGAGATCACGGAGAACGATGTGAGGGAGCGAGCGGGCGGCCCTGTTGTACGAGGCAAGGCGGTTGTCAATCCTTGATTTCCCGGCGGCCACCACGAAGGAACGAGGCTCGATGGCGCTCCTGAATTCCCGAAAGACCCGGTTCAGGACGGCTCTTCCCAGGTCGTCTTCCACAACGGTGTTCAGGGGGATCATATTATTCACCGAAAAGACTGAGTTGATGGGCGTTTGCAGGTTCCGTCCGTGGTATGACCGTATCCGCCACGGTCAGGCCGGATTCGAGAAGCGTCCTGATCTCCTCGTCGCCCGATGCGATCCTGGCGTTGGTCCCTTCGGGGCCGGGTTCGAGCATGACAACTTCCTCGCCGCCGATGGAGCTGTCGGAAAGCAGTTCAGCGCTGTGCGTGCTCAGGATGATCTGGTTCCTTTTCTTCTTCTTGCGCGTGAGCCTGTACATCATCTCCGGCAGCCGCTTGACAATGCCCGGATGGAGAGACAGCTCCGGCTCCTCGAACAGCACGATCGAATCACTGTCGAGGATCGACCAGAGAAGGGCGATGAGCCGGAGCGTTCCGTCCGAGAACTGGTCCTCCCGTTGTTTCGCGCCATGTGGCCGCCAGTGTTGATAGAGCGCCTGCAGGTGAGGGACGCCCCCCTCTTTTTCATCGGATACAAATTCAATGTTCGACAATTGGGGTACGGCGATTCCCACGATCTCAGAAATCTTTTTCATGCGCCTTTTTTGTACATCCTTTTTGGTCGAGCCGATACGGTTCAAAAGGTTCCTGCCATAGGGATCGTCACCGGCCTCGAGCGACGGCGCGAACGAGTCCGGATGCTGAAGAAGTTGTGGTATCAAATGGAAATACAGCGACTTCCCGAAAAAATCGGCGATCTCCCTGAACCGGGCATTGGCGCTGATGCTTTCGAGACTGGTCTGTGTCATACGAAGCTCGTCATTACGGTCGTCAGCGTCGGGGCGGTCGAGGATGACTTCGCCGTCCTTCACTACTTTTTCATGAGAAAGCAGTGGCAGGTGCCGTCCGCTGCTCTGCTGGCGGATGCCGATGCTGTATCTCCACGAAGAACCGCCCTCACGGCTGGAGGAAAGCTCCACCTCGAGGAGGATGTCGGATTTCGCCCGGGCTGAAAGGCACCGTATCTTCGACACGCCCCCGCGGTCCATGATCGCCTGCTGCAGACCGCCGCCGTATGGCCTGACGATGTCGCGGATGAACCGGAACGCGTCCAGAAAATTGGATTTCCCCGAAGCGTTCGGTCCCACGACGAAAACCCGATCGGCCAATGCAAGGTCGATGGTGCGGAAGTTGCGCCAGTTTTCGAGTTGTATGCGGGATACAATCATGGAGGTTATCCTTGTTCTAAAAAGAGTAGTTCAAACAGAAAACATCCGGGAACACACGCCGCTCACTCCCTCCCCAGCGCCCTCCCGACATTGGCCACGAGTTCCGCGAAATTGATGGGCTTGGGGAGGATGATGTCCACGAGCTGTTCCGTTCTGTTCCGTTCCTCGATCTCCGCGCCCCAGCCCGACAGCAGGATGATGCGCATGCCCGGCGACAGGGCGTGTATCCCGCGGGCCAGTTCCCAGCCGGAAAGCTCCGGCATGTTCAGGTCGGTGATGACCAGGTCGAAGGCACCGCCGCGGAACGCCTCGAGGCCCTGCGCCCCGTCCGCCGCCGTCCGCACCGCATATCCCTCGTTCTCCAGGAACTCCCTGAGGATCTCGAGGATGTTCTCCTCGTCGTCCACCACGAGGATGTTCGCTCCGCCGGCGTCGGCGGGGGTCTCCTCCGGTTCCGGGGCCTCGGCGGGAGGGGGGCCCGACGCGGGGAGGAATACGGTGACCACGGAGCCCTCGCCCTCGGTGCTGTCCACGTTCAGGTCGCCGCCGAGCTGTTTGATGATGCCGGCGGACACGCTCATGCCCAGGCCGGTGCCCTTCTCGTCCTTCGTGGTGAAGAAGGGCTCGAACAGCCGGCGGCGCACCTCCCCGCTCATGCCCAGGCCTGTGTCGGCGATGCGCAGCACCACGAAGGCGCCGTTTTCGCTCCCGCCGCTGTCGCAGCCGGTTGTGATGGTGATGGTCCCCTCGCCGTGGATGGCGTCGATGGCGTTGATGAAGAAATTGCTGAGCATCTCGCGGAGCTCATGGGCGGAGGCCCTGACGGGGGGGACGGGGGAGAGGTTGAGTTCGACGGTGATGCTTTTGCCGCCGGGAGCCGTCTTCCGCTTCCACTTCGGGGAGAGGAGCTCGACCACGTCGTTGACGACGTCGTTGATGTCAACGTCGATCCCCTCCTGCTCGTCGTGGATACGGCTGTAGGTCTGGATGCGCCGGACGATGGCGGAACCGTCCTGCGCCGCCCGGTTGATCTTGTCCATGATGTCCGCGCACGCGGGATTGCCGCAGCTTTCCGCGTGCATGTCGGTGTAGCCGAGGATCATGGTGAGGATGTTGTTGAAGTCGTGGATCACCCCGCCGGCCAGCTCGCCCATGCTGCGGAGCTTCTCGAGGATGAGGAGCTCCCGCTCGGTGTTCTTGTGCTCGGTGATATCGAGGGCGACCGCGCGCAGACCGCTGACCGCGCCGCCGCTCATGACGCGCGTGACCGAGGCGATGATGGGAAGGAGATCACCGTGCCGGGTCCTGAGAAGGTATTCCTTTCCCTCGATCGTGCCGCCGCGGAGCACGGCCTCGACATTGTCCCTCATCACGTCCGTGTCGCCCTGGAACACATCGAAGATGGTGAGGCCATCGAAGATGTTGTCAAGGGTGTAGCCGGTTTTTTCGGTGCAGATGCGATTGATGCTGGTGATCCGCCCGGACAGGTCCGTTTCAGCCACCATCTCCGGCTCGCTGGTCATGGTGGGGAGGAAATCGGACAGGCCGAGGGCGTCGATATCGTCGGGCATCTCCCGGCGGGGCGGATCGATATACCGCACCTCGATGCGCGCCAGCCTGAGAACACGGCCGTCGCCAAGGTCCACCAGCGTGGTCGCGAGCCTGGCCGGGAACAGGCCGCCGTCGCGCTCAACGCACATCACATCGGCGGTGATCCCGCGCTCCAGGTTCTCCTGCTTGAGCAGCTCGGGCAGCCGCTCGGCCGTCCCGCCCCCGAAAAAAAGGTGAAAGTCCACGCCGCGGAAGGCCCGGGGATCGTCGAACCCGAAAAGTCCGCAGGCGGCCCCGTTCGCCAGAAGCACCGCGCCGGCGGCCTCGGCGATCATCATGGCGTCGCGCGAACCCTCGAACAGGCGCAGCAGGGCGCCGCAGCCGACATCAGGCGGTGCATTTCGTCCTTGTTCTCCGAAACGGTCCATACGCGGTCCTTGACAGGAAGTGATCTATGCCCGTATTGTAAGACATCGGGAGAGGAAAGTCAACAGCGGGAATGTGAACACTCACCCCCTGTCACTGTCGTGACATCCCCCTCTCCCGCCGCGAAAGAGGGGGAATCCGTGCCGCACAGGACTTCCGGGCGCATAACTCCCCTTCTCTTAAAGACTTAAGAGAAGGGGCCGGGGGATGAGTTCTGAGGTTTCAATCCTCTTGTCGCCTTCCTGTGCGGTATCGATTCCACGGCGCTGACGGAGAAAATCTGTTGCGCCGGAGGCCCTCTTTCATATATACTACAGTATTGAACGGCATATGCGGCAGACGCAAACGGAAAGGACGGACGCCGTGACGACGGAAGCACTCGAATCGGTCAAGCGAACCATCAACGAGGTCATTCTGCAGTCGCCCTTCCCCGAGGAGCCTTTCCATTCGCTGAATACGCTCGAATGGGTGCTCAAGCTCCGGCCGGAGGCCGATGACGCCATGCGCGTGGCGGCGCTGGGCCACGACATCGAGCGGGCGTTCGAGGAGAAGCGGGTGCAGACCGGGGATTTCGACACCTACGAGGAATACAAGCAGGCGCATGCCCTCAACAGCGCCCAGATCCTCACCCAGATCATGGAGGCCGCCGGGGTTTCGCAGGACGTCGTCGACGATGTGGCGCACCTGGTCGCCCACCACGAGATGGGGGGGGACGAGCGCGAGGAAACGCTCAAGAACGCCGACACCCTGTCATTCTTCCATGTCTGCCTGCCGCTGTACTTCGACCGCAAGGGCGAGGAGCTCACCCGCAAGCGCTGCGTGTGGGGCTATTCCAAGCTGCCTCCCGACCTCAGACGCGAGGTGGAGAACATGGAAGTCATGGACGACGGACTTCGCGGGATCATCGACGACTGTCTGGGCATCGAATGAACACGGGCCGCGCGTAACCGCCGAACGGGGCGTGCGCGACGGCCGGAGGACATACACGAACGCGATTGACGCACAACACACACACCAGTTAACGGAGGAGGCTCACACATGAAACGAATGGCAATGCTTCTGGCGCTCGGCGCCGTGGCCCTGACGCTTGTGCTTGGCTGCGGGGGCGTGGACGAGGTCACCGTCCGCCAGATCGCACGCGAGGAGGCCGAGAAGGCGGTCGACACGTTCGTCCAGTCCTTCGATCCCGAGACGTTCGGCTTCGGCGTGTCCTGGGAAAAGGAATTCTCCTATGCACAGGGCGTGAAGAGCGGCAACCTGATCTTCGTGGCCGGACAGCTGGCCCACGGCCAGGAAGTGGACGCCAACGGGATGCCCGAGTTCTTCATGGGCGACTTCGACCAGCAGCTCCGCGCGACCCTCGACAACATCGAGGCCGTGCTCGCGAACTACGGCGCCACCATGGACGACGTGGTGTTTTTGCAGAACTTCGTGGTCCCCGAGACCCGCAGCGGCAAGAAGGCCGGCAACTACAATCCCGCCGCCGCCAAGATCATCAGCGAATACTTCCCGAACGGGCTCCACGCCATGACCTTCGCCGAGGTGGCCGGTCTCTATGGCGACGATCAGCTCGTGGAATCGAATGCAATCGCGGTGGTGAACTCCAGGTAAAACACACACTTCCGCCGCGACCGGAAACCGCCTCCGAAAATAACCGGGGGCGGTTTTTTAATGCATCACTCTGAAAAGGCAGACCCCTCCGGCCTCTTTCGAGATAACCCAAACTCCGGCAGTCTCCTCGTCCCCCCTTGGAGCGGGGGACCGGACGGAACGTCCGAGGGGGGTCTTTTTGCAGGGAGGCTGTCAAAAGGCAGACCCCTCCGGCTTCTTGCGAAGCCACCTCCCCTTTCGAGGGGAGGTAGTGATACTCCCGCAGTCCGAGGGGGGTCTTTTTGCAGGGAGGCTGTCAAAAGGCAGACCCCTCCAATAAAAAAACCCGGCCGAGTTGTTCGACCGGGTTTTTATGGTGTTCCTGCTGTCCGTTACAGGAGGTTGAGCGAGTAGCTCACGGTGAGCTTGCCGAAGAGGTAGGCTGTCGCCGCCGCGTAGTAGCCGATGCCCGCTGCAATCATGACCGCGTCCTGTATCTTCTCTGCTGTGGTCGACATGTTCGTACTCCTTGTGTTGAGATGTCTCAGTGTGGTTGTGTGATTCATCATTGACGGTTCCATGAATACGCAACAAGCGTGCCAAATATTTTTCCATGCCCCTGTGTCATTGTGCAATATGTTGTATTATATGATGATAGGCATTATAAAACAGTGCGGCGGCAGGGTCCGGCAGCACGGTGTTCCCCGGATTGTGGGTGAGACGATGAGACGAATGTAGATACGCGATGCCCGCAGAGTGCGCTAAATGTTGATAAAAATGCAGTAATAAGCGTCTCATGAGAGATATGGAGTGAGAAATACTTGTTATAATCGCTGTCGGTTACGAGCGTGGGCGGGAGCCGGGGAGTGGATGCGGGATGGTGAGAATACGAGACCGGCGATGATACGGCCTGTGGGGCGGCGGCGGGAAGGGGGGTATCTTATGAAATAAAAACCACTTGCCGAATATCGCGATACCACATTATATTTCAGGACGAACGGGTGTTTTCATGCGAACGCGCCTGACGGCGCATCACGGCAGGCGGAGGAGCCATGGCTGATTTCCTCGACCTGATACTGTACAATCTCGAAAACATCAACTGGGACGGCCCCGCGATCTTCGTCGTTCTGATCCTCGTGGGGATGCTCCTGTTCAGAAAGTGGACGATGCTGCTTCTGGTCATCTTCACCATCGTCCTCGGCTGGGGAGCGCAGGACCTCATCATCACCAGCATGGAATCCGACATGGACGTGGTGAGCGTGCCGCTCATCATCTATTCCATCGGCGGGGGGACGGTCCTGATCCTCGCGCTGATATCCTTCTTCAAGTCATCCATCTGACCACACGCGTGAACGGCGGAAGCGCCGGCCGCGCGAGGCGGGAACATACACAGGCAACGCAGCCCCGCATTCCCGTGAGGGGAGGGCGGGGCGTTTTCATGGTCGCGGAGGAGAGGCGCCCGTGAACGGCGGCCGCGCACGGTGCGCGGCCGGACATACCACCATCACAGACCGGGGAACACACCATGATCATCGTCATGAAGCACGGAGCGGACGACAGCCGGATCGGCGATGTCGTCGCCCTCATAGAGAAATTCGGCTATACGCCCCATCTGAGCAGAGGGGTGGAGCGCACCATCATCGGGGTCATCGGCCACGAGGACAAGAGCCCGGTCCAGGCCTTCGCGTCGCTGCCCGGCGTGGAGTCTGTCATCCCCATCCTCAAGCCCTTCAAGCTGGCCTCGCGCGAAATGAAGCCGGCGCGGTCGGTCATCGACGTGGACGGGGTGGGGATCGGCGGCGATGACATCGTCCTCATCGCGGGCCCCTGCTCGGTGGAAAGCGAGGAACAGATCGTGCGCATCGCACGGGAGGTCCGTAACGCGGGCGGGCTCATCCTTCGCGGCGGGGCCTACAAGCCGCGCACGTCGCCCTATTCATTCCAGGGCCTGGAAAAGGAGGGTCTCGCCTTCCTCAGATCGGCCAAGGAGGAGACCGGCCTCAGGATCGTGACCGAGATCGTGGCCATCGCCGACATGGAGCTTCTGGTCGAGTACGCCGACATGATACAGGTGGGGGCCAGGAACTGCCAGAATTACGCGCTCCTGAAG
>CAYNWJ010000176.1:0-7826 GCA_964400815.1 uncultured bacterium | reverse complement strand
GTAATCCCGGAAATCACGGTTCAGCAATTGAAAAGCGGCGAAAAATAGTGTTTGCCGGAAAATGGGGGATTGCCTGGATAAAAAATGTGTTGACAATGTCGGCCAGTATTGTTAGTAATACATGAGGGAGACATGCACCAAATGTTTATTTATATTCACACATGACAATCGGAAATACTCCCGTTTGTTTTCTATCATAGCCGAAAAAAATACATAAAAAGGAGGTGATGCACGGAACTGTTCAGCCAATCGTATTTACTCAAGCATCCAAAAGGGGGAACAATGAAACGAATCATGTTACTCTGCATGGTCGCAGTGTTCGCCGTATCTTCCGCGGCGTTCGCAGCCGATTTCGCACCCACGCTGCTGAAACTGTCGGCCGATCCCGTCATCCAGTATGACTTCGACGGTTCGAGCCTTGAAATACCCGTTCAGGTTACGGGAACGCCGGCAGGCATCGTGTTCAGCGTCTACACCCGCGACAAGGCCGCCGAAGTACCGAACATGGTCAACGGCTTCCTCGGCTGGCATCATGTGAACAAGGTCGACACCTGCGTGTTCTATTCCACGCTCAAGAGCTTCGAGGTCGGCAACCAGACGCTCAGCTGGGACGGCAGGGACCAGGACGGCGGCATCGTTCCGGCAGGCGAATACACCTACTACATGTGGGCCTATGACAACCAGGGAACGAAGACACTTGCCGCTTCTCACGGGTATTCGGAGAACAATTCCTTCGTTTCGGTGGATACTGCAGGAATGCCGCTCGCCAACCCCATTTTCAAGCGCGCGACAGACCGCTGGTATATCGGCAATGACCCGCTTGACAGCACGCTTCTCGAAACCTGTACCTACAGCCTGACCGAAGGATGGGCCCGTTGCATGGAGATCTGCTTCGATCCTTCGAATTTCGACTATTATTACATGCAGGTGTGGAACAAGGAAGCGACCACGTCCGGTCTCCAGAAATTCAAGTGGGTTCCCGGCGGCGAGGCGGAGCTCCAGACCGATTTCGGTGAAGACGGCTTGTCCGAGCTGTTCAGCGTGGACGGAAGCGCCCAGAACCCGGGCGTGGTCACCGACGGCGAGTTCCTGTACACCGTATGGCGCACCCGCGACCAGACGGAGCCCGGAAACGCCTTCTACATCTATGATTATGACGGCTATATCTACAACTCCGTCGATCTTTCACCGTGGTGGGCGAACAAGGACGACCTGGACGCCGGCGCCCAGATGAACGGCGGACCCAACGACCTTCATATCAGGAACGGCAATATCTTTCTGGACTGCCACTGCTCCTGTCTCATGCAGATGTGCGATCCCGCCCGGTTCATCGAGACCGAGGTGGAAGAGGATTTCTTCGTGTGGACCAACGACAACGGCGATTATGTGGGCGACCACAACTTCGAGGAAACCGCCGCGGTCCCGTGGGCATGCATGGACTACAATGTCGGCCCCTACACCTACACCATCAACGCCGATCAGAACCTCCATATGATCTTCAACGCCTATGATGTCGGCGCCGTCACTTTCGGCCTCTGCGGTCCCGACGGCACCGGGTTCGGCTATTTCGCCTTCGCCGGGGAAACCGCCGGCTGGAAGCGCGCAGAAGCTTACATCGACGACGACACCGCCTTCGACGGTCTGTACTGCGACAACATGCAGACCGGCGGCACACACTACGAGTGGGATTCCGACAAGGCCGACGGCCAAATGTATTTCCTCGGCCATGATTCCATCAGCGGCGTGATCACCAACGCGGTCGCGGTCGCCGACGACGCCCCCGCGGCGTTCTCGGTCGATCAGAACGCGCCGAACCCCTTCAACCCCACCACCACCATCACCTTCTCGCTCGCCAATGCAGGCGATGTGACGGTCGATGTGTTCAACGTGGCGGGCCAGCGGGTCGACACGCTCGCCGACGGCTTCATGGACGCCGGACGCCATTCGGTGACATGGGACGCCTCGGGATTCTCCGCGGGCGTGTATTTCTACACCGTAAAGAGCGCCGGATTCTCCAGGACCATGAAGATGACGCTCGTCAAGTAGTTTCCTGCTTCAACAGGTTGCAACGCAAAGAACCGGTCGGGAGGGCTTCCCGGCCGGTTCTTTCGTTGAACGGGCTGTCATGCGAGGCTCATTTCACCAGAAGTATCTTGCCGGCCGCGGTATTTCTTCCCGCCCTCAGCCGGTAGAGATAGATTCCCGACGCGCGGCCCCTGCTGTCGAACAGCGCCTCGTGTCCGCCCGACGGGAGGAAGCCGTCCACGAGGATGTCCACGAGCTGACCGGATACCGTATACACGCCGAGAGTCACATGCCCCGCCGCGGGCAGGGTATACCGGATGGTGGTCGCGGGATTGAAGGGATTGGGATACGCCCGGGCGATTATCCGCGGTTCGGGCCCGTATTCGCCGTCCTCCACGAGGACGCCGCTTTCGGGGACAAATCGTGTCAGGCCGCCCCCGATGGGAACGAAGCTGTATGCCGTCCACACGGCCCCTGCGGGCGATATCGCCAGCTCGTCCACCGGGTTGTCCACGAGGCCGTCGGCCTGGGTGTAGAC
This sequence comes from uncultured bacterium, assembly GCA_964400815.1. Classification (GTDB taxonomy): domain Bacteria; phylum Latescibacterota; class Latescibacteria; order Latescibacterales; family Latescibacteraceae. Next base: position 5,263 of record CAYNWJ010000176.1, on the reverse strand, counting down.
ACGCCATTCCTCCCCATCACGGCGCACCAGCCCTCCGCTGGAGCCGGCCCACACGGTCCCGTCGGGCGCGATTTCGACGGCGTTGAAGAACCTCGTCGGCGTACGCATGATCTCCCAAGAAGGACCGGCGAGATGAACAAGACCCTCATGGGTCGCCGCCCAGAGAGTGCCGTCCCGGTCGAATGCCAGCCTGTAAACACGCTCGTCGGGCAGGCCTTCCGCCGTAGAGATAAACTCCCATGCCGGAATGCCGCCCGGCGTGGCCAGCCTGACGATCCCGGTGGCGTGGGTGGCGAACCACACCGAGCCGTCATCGCCGAACTCGATATCGTAGATGGGATTGTGCCAGTTATCGCCGGGGATCGTAAATTCCCTGAATGATCCATTCCGGCAGCGCAGGATGCGCGAACCCTTCATGGCCCCGACCCACACGTCGCCATCCGGGGCCGCCGCGATCTCGCTGGCGATCCGTGGATCGGCCTCCGTATGCCACCGGCTGCCGTCGAACATCGACATGCCGTTGTAATGGGACACCCAAATCGAACCGTCCGCGCCCGCCGCGATGGAGACTGCCTTTTCCGCGAACAGACCGTCCTCCCCCGCGAACCAGCTCCGCCACGAGACACCGTCGAAACATGACACACCGCCGTTCGTGGCGATCCACACGTCGCCATCGGGATCGAAGGCCATGTCGTTCACACAGGCGTGGGCCATGCCATCGTTCATGGGATACTGTGTGAGCTCGCCGCCATCAAGCCGGAAAAGCCCCTGCCAGGAGCAGAACCAGACCGGTCCGGCCCGGTCTCCGTAAATCGTGTCGCAGGTCAGGCCACGCCAGTCAGCCTCGCCGCCGACGGGCTGCATGGTGCTAATGGAGATGGCGTCCACCGTGTTGCTTTTCACGATGAACAGAGTATCGCCCGATGCGCAGAGGGTCCGGGCATACTGATGCGGGTCCTCTCCGAAGAGGTAATAGGAGACCCACGATTCACCGTCGAAGCGTGACACCGCGCCGCGCGAGCCCACGACCGGAGAGGTGACGGGTTTCCCGCTCCCGTCCTCGGCTGCTGCGGCCGCTTTCCCGTACACCCACTGCTCCGTCGCCACGAAGAAATTCCCGGCGTCATCGTGTGTCACCGCGGTCGTCATCTCGTAGGGGAGCCCCTCCGTCCTGTGCCACCGTTCGCCGTCGAAGGAGTACAACCCCGTGTCCATCGCCGCCCAGACCGTACCCGCAGCGTCGATGTGGATGTCGCTCGCACGGTGCCCGAGACCGTCATTCTCGTCGAAAAGCCTCCACTTCTCCCCGTCGAAGCACGCAAGCCCGCTCTTTGTGGCCGTCCACACCACATCGCCCGGCCCGACCTCCACGATGCCGCGCCCTCCGAGACGTTCAGCCCCGGCGAACTGGTAATTGGTGAACGAGGCGCCGTCGAACATCGAGATTCCATCCGAAGCCACTCAGATGCGCCCCCGCGAATCCTCCGCCACGGACCGGCAGTAGATGTCGGGGAGCCCATGGAGGGTGGTGAATTTTCGTTTCGCGCCGCTGGGGAGGTCCCAGAGCACCAGGCCGCCGATGGTGGCGCACCAGATGGCGTTGGTCGAGCGCACGATGTCATAGGAGCGGTCGGCGCTGGTGAAATGCGTCCAGCTCCCGTCGGCGGCGGAAGCTTCGGGCGGACGGGCTATGAGGGCGAGAATCACGAGGAGCAGGGGCATGGTGCATCCTTTCAGTGGCATGATCGTGCTTCGGGCCGGAAAGATCTGCTTTTTCAAATGTTCCCTCTCCCGAAAAAAATCCCCCCGCCGTCGGGCGGAGGGATTCGGTGTTTACGGTATTTGATTCGCAGCGTTTCACTCCACGAGACGGCAGCGCGCCACGAGCTTCACCCTGTCGCCGAGATCGAGGTCATGATCCTTCAGCGAAAGAACGGACACGGCCGTTTCACGGGGCATGACATTGACGGCCTTCACCTCGCCGAGAACGGCGCCGGCATTCAAATCATCGGCGCCTTCCCCCCGATCGAGGATCGTGAAACGGTCCCCCGGCAGGACACCGCCTTCCGACCCCTTGTCGATGTAGAGAATGTCGCCGAGGTGGATGCTCAACATGGGCTCGTTACGGGCTATGATGGTCGCCGTGAGGTCCCGGTCCGGTCTGACCCATGCGTCATACAGGGGACCCGTGCTCATGACGGACGGTCTGATCAGGTCACCCTCGTCGATGGGATCGAAGTTCTCCACGATCCGGCATCGGGCGAGGCCCCGCTCCACTGAGACCACATCGAGGATGCCCTTGATCCTGATGACATACCCCAAGTCCTCGCCGGTGTCGGGGTGGCGCACACGGTCCTCGACGGTCATTGCGCTGAGACGGTCGCCGGGCTTGAATACGAGACCGCGTTCTGGCCTGACGGTCACATGGTCGAACCTGGAGGCGTTCAGGCTCCCGCCCTCGATCTCAGCCACCTCGCTCGCCGGGAATTCAGACCTGCGGGCGATGTATCCCGTCCTGAGGAGTGTTTTATCCGTATACACGGGGCGGGGCGAATCGAGCTTCATGATGACAGTGTCGTCCCCCCGTGTCACCGCCGCGGCCGTTTCCATCGAGGGGGGTTCGATTGCAGAGTCCGCCACCGGCGCCGCCTCGCGGTCGGGTTCGACCGGGGCTGCGTTCAGAAAGAGAGGCTGGGGCTTGTTCAATGATGGAGGCGGCGGAGGAGGCGGCGGCGCCTCGGGAAGGGCGAACATGATCTCCTGTCCGGGATAGATCCAGTGGGGATCGGCGATATAGTCGTTCTTTTCCCAGATTTCGGGCCATTTGAGGGGATCGGCGAGGAAACGTTCGGACAGATCCCACAGGGTGTCGCCCTTTTTTATGACATAGGTGTCCGGCGCCGTTCCGGCCGGTATGGCGAGCGTTCCTTGTTCCTGAGCGTGCGCCGCGGCCAAGACGATCAGGATGGCTGCGGTGATGAAGACAAATGCTTTTTTCATGGTCTTCCCTCCTGGGATGCTCGAACTGCCCGCTGCTGTCGTTTCACTCTCCGGTAGGTGCGGACGGCGCGCGTGTGCTCCGCGAGCGTCCGTGAAAAAACATGGCCCCCGGTTCCATCCGCCACGAAATAGAGATAGTTCGTGTCTGCGGGATGGAGCGCGGCCAGAATGGATTCCTTTCCGGGGCTGGCGATGGGCCCCGGCGGCAGACCGGCGTGCGTGTAGGTGTTGTACGGCGAATCGACGGCCAGGTCCTCGTAGAGTATTCGACGCTTCTCCCCCAGCGCATACTGGATCGTCGGATTCGCCTCCAGGGGCCGCCCGCGCTTCAGACGCCGGTGGAACACCGAGGACACCAATGACCGCTCCTCGTCGCGCGTAACCTCGGCTTCGATGATGGAAGCCAGCGTCACCACCTCGTGTACGCTCATGCCCAGTTCTTCGGCGCGGGCTTTCAGTGAATCATCGAACACCTCGAAAAACCGCGCCGTCATCCGCTCGATGGCCCTTGCGGAACCGGCCGCCGGTCTCATAAAATAGGTATCAGGAAAAAGGTAACCCTCGAACGCGGCGTTGTCAATACCGAACTTTGCGGCGTATGTCGTGTCGTTTGCAAGAGTTACGAAGGCGGAGGAATCAATCTCCGCCTGGGCGGCCAATTCCGATGCCGTCTCCCGTATGTTCAGGCCCTCGAAGATCGTGACACGCACATCGGGCCGCCGGGGAGGAATCCGCGTGAGAAGGCGGGCCGCCTCGATGGTCGAAAGGCTGTCGGCGAGGAAGTGACTGCCCGCCTTGAAGTCCCTGCAGAAACCGCCGAGCCGTGCCACGAGAACGAAAAAACCGGGATCACGCACCAGATTCTCGCGGTCGAGCAGCGCCGCGATGTCACGGGCGGTCATGCCCCGTTCAATCGATACCGTGGCCGCCCTGCCATTGCCCACGGCCCGGTTGAGGGAAAGGAAGCGCAGTGCGGTCCCGGCGGCGAAAAGCATGAACACTGCGGCCGCGAACGCAATCACTGTTCTTCGTGTGGTTTTCATGGGAGCGTCTTAAGGAATTCCTGGAGCATGAGGGTTGCCGATATACGGTCCACGGCGGCCTTGTCGCGGGACGGTTTCGCGCCCAGCTCATGCATGACCCGGTGCGCCTGGAGACTTGACATGCGTTCGTCCCAGAAATGAACCGAAACACCGGCGCGTTGTTCGATCCCGGCCCCGATCTCGCGGACCTTCCGGCTCTTTTCACTCTCGCTGCCGTCCATGTTGAGAGGCAGGCCGAGAAGAATCAGGCCGGCGCCCGTCTCTTCGGCGAGGGCGAGAATACGGCCGGCGATCTCGCCTTCGTCCTTCACTTCGATGGTGGGAAGCCCCTGCGCCGTAATGCCGATGTCGTCCGACACCGCCACACCCGTCCGCCGTTCTCCATAATCAATCGCCAGAACTTTCACGCCTCAATATCTCCAGGGTTTCGGCGAGAGCCGTGGTGTGAACATCGAACGCCAGATCGGGCGCCGAATCAACCGAGAACCACGCCACATCGGCGGCATCGTCCCCCGGCCGCGGCTCGCCCGTCCACGACAGGGCGCGGAACGCCACCACCAGCACATGGAGCCGGGGCCCCGTCACGCTGTCATACACGCCCACGAGGGACAGCTCTCCCGCGCAGATTCCGGTTTCCTCCAGGAGCTCGCGGGCGGCGGCGTCGGCGGCGCCTTCGCCCCATTCGACGAAGCCGCCCGGCAGGCACCATTCCCCCTTTTTCGGCGCCACATCCCGCAGCGTGAGGAGCACCCGTCCCCGGTCGATGAGCACGACAGCGGCGGCGGGTATGGGGTTGATGTACACGATGTGCCCGCACCGTGAACACACCGGCCGCTCACGCCCCTCCGTCGGCCGCATTTCAACGCCTCCCCCGCACCGGGGGCAGTATCTGTGTTCGGGAAGACCGGGTTTTGCCATGCCTGTAATATAGCGAATCGCACACCGCGTGTGTACCTTTATCGACACGGCGGGGCGAAGCGACTGAACGGGCTTTGCAGAGAGCGGCTGAATCACTGGATTTCGATGAGCGCCGATTGTGTGGCAGAATGATGATTGACCGTCAATGGTGTACTGGCAACCCCCAAAAACCCATCGGATAATTCACATAAGCTATTATATAGTATGGTATTATATCCAAAATAATTAGCAAAAAGGTTCTTTGAAAAATTGATGAAACCGCATGTAACCGATGCTGTCGCCGATGGAAGAATGATGATTGA
>CAYNWJ010000175.1:0-7841 GCA_964400815.1 uncultured bacterium | reverse complement strand
GGGGGTTATTATGATCCCGGACTGAAGTCCGGGAAATGCTCTTGATTCATATGTTCATTCACCGGAGCAATAAATGCCGTTTCCCTTGACAGAATGACCATAACAGTTGATATGACTATAATGATCGAGGAGGTCAACCTTGCTGAAAAAGGTGTCAGCAATGAAGGCCCGTCAGAACCTGGGACAGGTCATGAACGAGGTATCGCTCAAGGGTGACGATGTTATTGTCGAGCGGGCCGGAAAACCTCTGGTTGCGATCATTTCCATCGAAAAATACCGCATGATCGGAGAGAACATGGAAACGGCCCGCGCCGAACTGGAAACGATCTGGGGAAAAATGAACGGTGAGCGAACAGCCGGGATCGAGCGTACGGTCGATGAGGCTGTCAGGTCGTCGCGTGACCGATGATGAGGATGCACCGGATATTTGGCCCGTTTTCGAAAAGAACGGGGGTAGAAATCAATCCCGCCCCTCCTCCTCGGGCAGGTTACGGTACCAGAAGACGTACATCCCCGCCAGGGACACCGCGAACATCAGCGCCGTCCACCCCATGGCCCGCCAGGACTTGATGATGAGCTGCATGGGCAGGAGGAACAGGGACACCTGCCAGGCGAGCGTGAAGGGCGCGGCGAGGATGTCGTTGCGGTGCTCCCGTTCCATGTCGGCGCGTTCCTCCGGGGGGAGGTCCCGCTTGAGCGGGCCCCAGATGCCGAAGGGCCTCGTGCGGCGGTAGAAGGTCCGGAGCACGGCGGGATCGGTGGGTCTGGTGATATAGGTACCGATGATGGAGGCGGTCAGGCTCAGCGCGGTGATGGCGATGAACTGCACGCGCTCGTCGAGACCCGGAAGCAGGATCCGCTGGAGTATCGCCGCTCCGATGCCGGTGAGCATGCCCGCCGCGAAACCTCCGCCGTTGTAGCGCCACCAGTAGAAGCGGAGAAAGAGGGTGGTGAAGAGCCCGCTTCCCAGCCCCATGATGATCCATCCCCAGATGTCGTTGATGCTCTCCGTGGTGTAGCCGAGGGCGAAGCCGGAGATCACGAGCACGGCGATGAAGCCCCAACTGGCGCGGATGAGCTCGACGCTGGAGGCGTTCGGCCGGAGATAGCGCTGATAGATGTCGCGTGTGAAGAAGCCGGTTGTGGTGTTCACCGTGGAGTCGAAGGTGGACATGGACGCCGCGATGAGCGCCACGAGGATCATCCCCCTGAAGCCCATGGGGATGAGATTGAGGATCACGCCGGGGAGGATGCGTTCAGGATCGACCGTACCCTCGAAGCTCACCAGGCTGAGCTTGGCCGCCCAGTCCCCGCCGAGGATGCCCGAGAGGGATTCGGCAAGCCCCGGATACCGGTCGGTGTGATGGATGATCGTGGAGATGGTGTCCGCCCAGCGGCTCTTGTCCATCACCCCGGTGGTGTCGCGGACGAGATCGGCCGCGGCCATGAGGGCCCCCTGATCCGGGAACAGGTCGCGCACCATGAACAGCCCCAATACGGCGAAAGACATCATCATGGGCCAGCGCACCATCATCAGCCAGGTCCACAGGAACGTGAGCAGTCCGCATTCCCGGTCGCTCCGGGCGCCGAAATACTTGGGATCGTCACCCATGCTCATGCCGTTGATGGCGTTCCTGAGAACATAGAACAGGGCGAACATGCCCAGGTTGCGATAGGCTTCGTAGCCCCGGGGCATGGAGGTCTCCCAGGTGAGGGCGCTGCTCGTCCAGTCGGTGCTGCCGGTCACCTCGCGGGCCAGCACCGCCAGCGTTTCCGTATCCACCACCCGCGACAGGGCCATGAACGACACTGCAACCACGGCGGTGAGGATGATGAAGGACTGGAACATGTCGGTGAACACGACGCCATAGAAGCCCGACGCCATCGTGTAGACCGTGGCCACCCCGATCATCACCAGCGAGCAGGCCAGGGGCGAACAGGGCAGGAACATGGAGAGGAAAAGCCCCACGCCCTTGACGAGATAGGCCAGCATCCCGACGGTGAGGGAAACCATGCCGATGACCCGTGTGATGCGTGCGAACTGCCCACCGGCCCCCTCGCCGAACCGGAAGACCATCCACTCCGCCCCGGTCATGCACCCCGAACGCCGGTGCCACTTGCCGGTGAACAGGAGCATGAACGGCAGCACCAGCACCGCGCCGCCCCGGAACTCGATGAACAGTCCCCGCGGTCCCAGCATGAAGAGAAACGAGGTGATGATCATGGTGCCGGTGATGTCGAGGAAGGACGCCATGCCCGAAACGCCCAGCGCCCACCACGGCAGCTTTCTGCCCCCGAGGAAATAGTCGTCGAGGCTCTCCGACGCCATCTTCTTCAGCACGAAGCCCAGACCCACCAGACAGGCGAAATAGATGACGATGACCGTGTAGTCGATGGCATTGAGATAGTGCATGCGCGCTCCCGCTTGGATATATATGCATGTTCATTCTGATGGAAATGATAATACTGCGGAAAACGTGGAAAGACAACAGGGAATATCGAGGGGGTACATCAGTGTCACGGTGTGACAGATGATGAGTAACCGGCTGTCTGCAAAGAGACCCCCTCGGACGTGCCGTCCGGTCCCCCGCTCCAAGGGGGGACGGGGCGGCTGAGGATTGCCGGGAAGAATCGAAGCGCCGCCACATTGTGCTTTCGTTTCCGGGCCGGGGGGTATTAATTGTGCATATGGATCAAGCCGCGGCCCTTTGACTGAGTTGACCGGAAGACTGAATATTCCCGTTATCGAACCCATACACGAGGACAGCCCCCATGCGCCACGACGTCCGCTTCACCGCCCGGAAGTTAGAAACGCTCCTCACAGCCATCGAACCCCTCGTTCACCGTACGGGCACACCACTCCCGCCCTTCAGACTGCTGTGGCTGGATGGCCCTGAGGCCGCGCCGCCCCTTGACGATGCCCCGGACGGTCCTGAATGGGAAACGGTCGAGCCATTCGATCACTGGGGCGGACGCGACCGGATGTTCCTGCTCCGGACAAGTTTCACCGTTCCCGCGGAGTTCGGGACGGGTGCGGCGTTGTATCTTCCCCTGGGCGACGCCGGTGATTTCAGTCATCCCGAGGCGCTGCTCTACATCGACGGCGAACCGTGGGCCGCCTGCGACCGTCACCACCGTGAGATAGTGCTGCCGGACGCGGTGTGCGACGGACACGGGCACGAGCTTGCCCTGCACGGCTGGACGGGTATTTCCGGTGATCTGGCCGAGCCGCCGAAACGCGACCGTATCATGATGGGGGAATGCGCCGTGGCCGCCATCGATCCGGTGCTCCGGGATTTCATCGCCCTTTCCCGCGTGGCCCTGGGCACGGCGAACACCCTGGATGCGGACAATCCGGTGAAGGACCGGCTCCTCACCTCACTGAACACCGCCTTCAACACGCTTGATCTTCGCGAGCCTCTGGGCGGCGGTTTTCACAGCAGCGTTCCGGGCGCTTTGGAAGAGCTTCGCGAAGGAATCGGCGGAGCCGGTGCGCCGATGGATGTGACTGTCACCGCCACGGGACATTCACACATCGACGTGGCCTGGCTCTGGACCCTGGCCCAGACCCGGCGGAAGGCGGTGCGGACCTTCCATACGGTGCTCAGGCTCATGGAGCGGTTCCCGGACTATCATTTCACCCAGAGCCAGCCCCAGCTTTACGATTTCGTGCGGCGGGACCATCCGGCCCTGTTCGAGGCGATTCGGGAGCGGGTCGCCGGGGGACGCTGGGAAGTCATCGGCGGCATGTGGGTGGAGGCGGACTGCAACATCAGCGGTCCGGAATCCCTCGCCCGCCAGTTCCTGCTCGGCCGGTCCTTCTTTCGCGAACATTTCGGGAAGGACGCCGAATCGCCGGTCCTGTGGCTGCCGGACGTGTTCGGCTACTCGTGGAGCCTGCCCCAGCTCATCAGGCACGCCGGGCTCGAGTATTTCTTCACCATCAAGATCAGCTGGAACCGCTACAACCGTCTGCCATTCGACTCGTTCTGGTGGCAGGGCATCGACGGCAGCCGTGTGCTCACCCATTTCAGCACCGCCCCCGACTACAACAATCCCGGAACCTTCATGAGCACCTACAACGCCTCGGCCACGCCCCGCCAGTTCATGGATACCTGGCGGAATTTCCAGCAGAAGGAGCTCGGGCACGATCTTCTCATGGCGTTCGGGTACGGCGACGGGGGCGGCGGCCCCACGGCGGAGATGCTTGAGAACATCCGCGAACTGGCGGATTTCCCCGGCATGCCCCGCGTCCGGCAGCGCGATGTGGGCGTGTTCTTCCGCGATGTGGAGGAGACGGAAGGGAACGTGCTGCCCGTCTGGAACGGCGAGCTCTACCTGGAGATCCATCGCGGAACCTACACCACGCAGGGACGGAACAAGCGCGCCAACAGGAAATGCGAGTTTCTCCTTCACGACGCGGAGTTCCTGGCCGCGGCCGCATCGGTCCTCGACCCGGCCTTCGCCTATCCGGCCGGCGATCTCCGCGGGGCCTGGGAACTGGTCTGTCTCAACCAGTTCCACGACATCATCCCCGGCAGCAGCATCACGCCGGTCTATGCGGAATCGCTGGAACAGTATGCGGAGGTGGCGGAAACCGCCGAAACAGTCATCGGGACCGCCCTTGACAGCATCGCGGAAACAACGGGCGGCGACCTGCTCGCGATCAACCCCGCATCCTTCCCCCGGAACGGCATGGTGGAATTCGACGGCGGGATCGACGGAGCGGGATTCACCCGTCCAGACGGACGCCCGGTGATTCTCCAGCGCACTGCGGACGGCCGCGTGCTCGTGGACTGCGGGAATCTGCCGCCGTACAGTGTCACACCGCTGCACCGAACCGGGACACCCGCCGATACTGATTCCACGCTTTCGGTCACCCCGCACAGCCTTGAGAACGATCTCGTGCGTGTGGAGATCGACGACGCCGGCGACATCGTCCGCATCCTCGACAAGCGCAGGGAGCGCGAGGTCCTTCCTTACGGGGCGAAGGCGAATGTGTTTCAGGTCTTCGACGACCGCCCGCTGGAATTCGACGCCTGGGATGTGGAGATATACCATGACGATGTCATGCGCCACGCCGGGCCCGCCTCAGGCATAACGGTCGTCGAGGAGGGACCGCTCCGCGCCGCCGTGGAAATCCGCCGCCGCATCCTCTCGAGCGACTACACCCAGCGCATATCCCTCACCCGCTCGTCGCCGCGCATCGACATCGAGACGGTCATCGACTGGCGCGAGCGGCATGCTTTCCTCAAGGCCGCCTTCCCGGTGGACGTGCTGTCCCCCACGGCGACCCACGAGATACAGTGGGGGTCGGTCGAGCGCCCCACGCACCGTAACACCAGCTGGGACCGGGCCCGTTTCGAGACCTGCGCCCAGAAGTGGGTGGACCTGAGCGAGGGCGATTACGGGGTCAGCATTCTCAACGACTGCAAGTACGGCCACGATGTCCGTGACAATGTCATCCGCGTGAGCCTCCTGCGCGGGCCGACCAGCCCCGATCCCGAGGCCGACCTGGGCGAACACCGTTTCACCTGCGCCATATTTCCCCACGACGGCCCGCTGGGAGAGGAAACCATCGCCGAGGCCTACCGCCTGAACGATCCCGTGCGCCTGCACGCACCGGACGCGCGAAACTCCGTGCATCAGCCGGACGCATCGGGAGCGGGCCTGCCGTTCCTCTCGGTGGAGCCCTCGAACATGGTCATCGAAACGGTCAAGCGTGCGGAGGACGGCAACGGTATCATCGTCCGTGTCTACGAGAGCATGCGCCGCCGCGGACGGGCGACGATCACGGCGGGATTCGATATCGCCGCCGCACGGTCGGAAAACCTCATGGAGGAGGACGGCACGGCCCTCAATACCCGGGGCCGGACGGTGACCTTCCCATTCCGGCCCTTCGAGATCAGGACGATCCGCATAATTCCGTCTGGATGATCGAGGTCGCGTGATATATATTGGATGAACATGCCATACCCCACGCCGTCCATGCATCCCAGCAAGCCGGAGGCCGCCATGATCAGCGCCCGCTTCTTCCGTTCCGCCGCCGCGATCCTCGCGATACTCACCATTGCGCCCGAATCCTCATGGTGCCAGACATCGGGCGCCGCCGATACTGTCGACCGTCCCGAGGCTTGGGCGCCTTATGTCACCCACGATTTCGTCATCGACGGCGACGCGTCCGACTGGGCGGCGGTCAAGAGCCTCGGCGAGGGAGTCACCTTCCATCCCGGCGACGGCCGTCCCGGAACCTCCGCCGAAAAGCTCGGCACCACCGTGCGCCTCGAGGTGGACGGCCCCGACGATCTTTCCTGCACGGCATGGATGGCCCACGACGGCGAATACCTCTATGTCCTGGCCGAGGTGACCGACGACGACTGGAATCCCTTCGACGCCGACAACTGGGACAACATGTGCTACCAGGAGGACATGCTCCGCATCATGATCGACTCCAACAACTCCCGCACCCCCGACATCGAGGAATGCATCGAGGACCATCCGGGCTACGAGGGCTTCGGCTACAGCACAGACGGCAACATCTGGGGGGACTGGACGGATTTCAACAGCTCCGGCATCCCAAAAGCCCATCCCCCGCGCGGCTCGACGCCCGACGGCTTCTATTGGAAGGCCGCCTGCCGTGTGGCCTCCCTTCCCTCGAAGCACCGCCACGTCTACGTCTACGAGGAGCGTATCCTCCTCAAGGGCTGGCCCGGCCGCAATATGGAGCGCCTCTATCCGGGAAAGAGCTACGGTTTCAATCTGGAGGTCTGCGACGCGGACGACGGCGAGTATCTCCAGGGCTACATCCTCTGGTCCAGCGACGGCGAGACGAGCTCGTGGAAGCATCAGAACCTGTGGGGAACGCTGCATCTGGAGGAGGAGCGGGGGGAGTGATGGGGGTCACGGCGTGAAGTACATTTCTGATAGTATTAATACAGTTAAGATCGCTTTTTCAGAATTTCTAACGAAAGGTATCTGGTGTTTTTTCTGGCGTTATTTTTTGGCATACTTCTTCATTCGAACGTGAGCTGGGCGGAATGGACGGTCTCCGACCAGTTTTCCGTCGAGAATTATAATACGTACGGGACATTTTCACAAGGCATTGTGGGCAATGAAGATACCAACAGACTCTATGTTTCGGTCCGTAGGCCAAACCCGGCGATATTGGTAATTGATGCTGAAACCATGTGCGTCATAGATAAAATCCGTGTCAGCAATGAAATCGGAAAAATGATACTCAGCCCCGATGGTAATACATTATACGGGGCAAATGGATCGGGATATGTGACGATAGATACTAATTGCAATCAAATAATCAATAATATTGTCGTTGATAAAGCAAACAAATATAGTATAGCAATCGACTTCAATACAGATAAGTTTTTTATTGGTTCATATTCACTTGAACCCCCTAATTATGTTGAAGCGAATGAAATTATTTATTATTTAACTATCGGTGACATACAGAATCCAACAAATTTTAAAACAAAAAAAATATATTCATGCGAGTGTAATTTTGAGTCTACTTTGAATTATGTTTTGTTTATTTATTTATATTATCATAAACAAACAAATGATATATTTTACGGGCATATCAACACTGACATTGTATCAGTCATTGATTGTGAAACAGAAACTGTTAAAAATATCATTAATACTGACAGAGGTCCCGCAGCTATAACAGGAACGGAAAAAAGAATATACATCCATTGCTGGGGCTGGTATTCTCGCCGATCCTTGATTGTATTATCAAGTAATTCACTTGAAAGACTTGACAACGTTGAAACCTATGGCACAAGCAGAGAAATTATAATAGATGAAGATATTAAAAAAATCATTGT
>CAYNWJ010000174.1:5005-7867 GCA_964400815.1 uncultured bacterium | reverse complement strand
GAGGAATGTCGCCGATCATTCCATGGTTCTTCCGTTCGCCGGCTTCTCACGTGTCATCGCCGTTCACAGGCGGCAGTGAATGTGTCCGCTTGCGGGTCAGGCGGTCAGGGCCCTCTTTTTCCTCATGTTCCCGTTGCCCGAAAACATATCCTTTCCGATGCCGCCGACAACATTCATGAGCACATCAACCATGTCCTTCAATTCGCCTGCCTGAGATGCGAGTTCCTCGCTGGCCGCCGCCGATTCGTCCGCGTTCGTGGTTGCCTTCTTGGTGATCGTGTTCATCCGGGTGATTGCGTCGTTGATCTGAACGATACCCCGTTCCTGTTCCTCGCTCGATGCTGAAAGTTCCGAGATGATCTGCTTGACCTTGTCCGATGCGTCCGATATACGGTTGAGGATGGCGCCCATTTCCTCCGTCACCGCCACACCGTTGTCGGCATTGGTGCGGGAACTCTGGATCAGTTCGGCAGTATCTTTCGCCGCCCTGGCGCTCCTCTGGGCGAGATTACGCACCTCTTCGGCCACAACGGCGAAGCCCATGCCCGCTTCCCCTGCACGGGCGGCTTCCACGGCGGCGTTGAGGGCCAGGAGATTCGTCTGGAAGGCGATCTCGTCGATGGTGTGAAGGATTTTCGCCGTTTCTTCGGACGATGTCTTGATCTTCTCGATGGCGTCCGACATGCGATCCATCGCATCGGCGCCTTCAGCAGCGGACGAGTTCGATTCGGTGGCGATGGTCTCCGCCTGTCTGGCGCTCTCGACGTTATGTTTGGTTACGGTGGTTATGTGTTCCAGGGTTCCGGTAACCGATTGCAGGTTTGTCACCAGAAGGTTCGATCCCTCCGCTGTTTCCTGGCTGCTGGTGGACACCTGCCCCGTGGCGATTGCCACCTGATCGGCGCCGGTGTTCATGCCCGCGATGATGGTTGTGATGGGACGGCTGATGCTCCGCGAGAAATACACGCCGATGCTGACTGTAAGCACGACAAGCACCACGGACCACACGAGAATGCTCTTTGTGAGCGCCCGCACATCCCTGAACGCCTCCTCCTCGTCGATCTCGCTCATGATCACCCAGTTCACATCCTGAATGTCGAGGGGTTTGTATGCCGAGAGAACGGGGACGCCGCGGTAATCCGGGAAAATTTCATTGTCTGTAATTCCCGATAGCGCCCGTTCGGTCCCCCTGGTGCGGACTGTCTGAAGACCGATGGAATTTCCCGAGTTCCTGATCCGGTCGACAACGGCTCCGGGAAGACCCACGGTGCTGATCATGGCGAAATATCCCTCGCTGTCCTCGATGAGGAACCGGCTCTGGTTCCTGAGGGTGTAGTCGTCACCCACGATATAGGTCTCGCCGCTTTCGCCCAGCCCCACGGACGCCCATGCTTCCTTGTTGGTCATGATGTCGTTGATTTTGTCTATGGGCATCTGGAAAAGCAGAACGCCGACTTTTTCATCCCCGTTGTATATGGGTGACGATATGAATGATGCCGGTGCGTTGTATGAGGGATGATAGGGGGCGAAGTCCTCCAGTTTCACGAACTGCGGGTCATCGGCGGCGATCGCCTCGCGCAAAGCAGCGGCGAAGTTCGTGTCCTTGTACGGCCCCGTGAGAAGGGATGTGGTGTAGTCGACCTCCTTGAAGACGGTATAGACGATGTGCCCCGTCTCGTGATCGACGAGGAAGATGTCATAATAACCGAACTTCTCGAGATAGCTCCTGATAATCGGGTGAAACACGTCGTGCACCTCGCTGTACAAACTTCCGTCATCCGCCTTGTCAAGCTGATGCTTGCTGCCGACAGGATTGGGGTTGTCGACGATATAGATGCTCTGGAGTATCCGGGTATTCTTGTCTTTCGGCAGATAGGGACGGGCTGTCACATGGCTGTCGAGATTGGGATTGAGGCGCGGCAGGAATTCGTTCTCATAGAATTTCTCGAGCTTTGCATCGATTGAAGCCATCTGGTTTTCGTCGATGCCGAGGTCCTGATCGATGACGTGATACGCGTCCTTGAACTGCATCATGGCTTCGACGACGGTCCGGCTTTCCGAAA
This sequence comes from uncultured bacterium, assembly GCA_964400815.1. GTDB lineage: Bacteria > Latescibacterota > Latescibacteria > Latescibacterales > Latescibacteraceae. The sequence continues at coordinate 5,804 of CAYNWJ010000174.1, read as the reverse complement.
ACGTGGCGACCTGATCACGGATGAACTTGAAATAATCCTCGATCTGCGAAGCCTTCATTTCCCTGATGGCCACGAGCTTGTTGAAGGATTCCTTTCTCATGGCGCTGTCCGCCGATCTGAGGCTGACGAATCCGACCGATGTAATTGCCGTGACACCGATCAGGAGAAAGATGACAACGAGTTTGGTGCCGAGCTTGATCCTGTTCCATTTGAACAACATTATCCGTAACCCCCCCGGTTTCCGTGATAGTGTCGATGTTTGACGGGATAGAGTTTCCATGCCGCCTGTCAGAATTGTCTGGAAAATCCCAGGCCGAACATGAAATTGTCTTCGTCGGTTCCGGCCTTACCGAAGGCGTCGCGGATGGTCCCGTTGATCAGTGTGGCGTACATGATCGACGGTGTCACGTCGAAATATGATCCCACGGAGACGGGGATGGACGCCGAAAGGGAAAGATCGGTCACGGCGCTTTCCCGGACACCGTAATAGGATACATTGTGCATGGCCGATCCCCAGCCGAGGGCGCCGCCGATGTCCAGACTCGTTCCCCTGATGAAGGGTATGCTCGCGCCCTGGGCAAGGGAGAGATAGGTGCCGTTCACCTCGCCCACATCCTGGAACACGGAAACGGACATGCTGTCGAAGTTCCTGGGGGTCAATGAAAGATAGAGCTCGGTTGTCCGGTCGAATCCGGTGTTCGGGAAGGTATAGACGATCACACCGGAGGAGATCCCGAACCAGCCGGTCTCGAAGGAATGATCGAGGTACCGAGGGTTCCCGTTTGTCTTTCCTTGGCCC
>CAYNWJ010000174.1:0-4995 GCA_964400815.1 uncultured bacterium | reverse complement strand
GATCGAGGGTGTAGTCGAGTTCATTGAATTGGCTCGCGTATCCGTTGACATCGCTGATGTCGGCGTTGCCCCAGATGTTCAGGCTGGTGGCGCCATAGGCGAAGGTGGCGGAGGGCTGTATCACGGCGCCCCGTGTCAGAAGAATGCCGCGCCATACATAGCGGCTCACATAGGATGCGGAAACATCCATGTCAAGCTCTGCAACCGAGGGCGTCCCGGGCATGACGGGGGTGGTCTCGACCATGACGGCCGGGACGACGGTTTCGGCTTCACGCATTTCATCGAAAGCGGTTCTGAGTTCGGCGAAGGAGGCGCTGATTTCACGGATGTTTTCGCGCCCGGCAACGTTACGCTCCAGGTTCTTGACGTCGTACCGGGTCTCTTCGAGGCTCCTGGTGATATCATCGAGACGGGTAATGATGAGGGTGAGGGTCTGATCGAGTTTCTGCTGTTCGGAGGAATCCACATGGTCGGCGAGCTTTTCGATGGCGGTGACCAGTTCCTTTTCCACTTCTCCCGTGTCCCCGTTCACCTTTCTCGACGCCAGCTGTTCGTTCAGTTCGCCGATTTCACGATTCTCGTCCTCATACGCGTCCAGGCGTTTCTCGATATCGTCCAGGCGTTCGACAAAGCCCTTGATGCCCTGCGAGTGGGCGAATTGCGCTCCTGAAAGGATGCATAGTGCGATCGTACATGCGATGACGGTTCTCATGGTCCCCCCCTTGCTGGTTTTGGAAATGGAATACATGGAATGTTCATTGATGAATGTATAGCAGTGGGTTACGCATAATGCAAATCATGTGCCACGGCTTCTGGTATGATGTAAGTGATATAAATACAAGTGATAAACGGTAAGGAGCAGCGCTGTTTCCAAAGGGCGGTCCGGGAATGAGGCGACATTTTGTCACGTGGGTTGACATAATGCATATTTATGTCGGGGTGTGTGGAATCGATGTCGATGTGGGATCATGGAGCAAAAAAACCCCCGCCGGTCATGCCGGCGGGGGAGGTATGGGGCAGGCGGTGGTCACGCTGGTCAGAACCACCCGAGCCTCAGCTGAACGACGAATCTGTCGTCATCGTCGACACCGGGCGCGTTGCCGAGTTCCTCGAGATAATAGGCGGCGTCGAGATCGACCACCCTGAAGTTGAGTCCGAATCCGAGGGTGGGATATCCCCTGTTGACACCGGCCCGGAATTTCAGCGCCTGGAGGCTGTATTCGGCGCCGAAATGAATTTTGTTGAAGATATTTTCCTTGTTGTTGTCGAGCAGATCGACATAATCGGCCAGCACAAGGACCTTGTCATTATAGAAGCGTTTCGCCACACCGGCGTCGAGCGATGCGCCCCTGCCGTCGCCGAGTGAATGCATCACGCCGCCCACTTCCATGTCCAGGAAGGGGATGTCCCACAGGACGCCGATATCGGCCGCGATGGTATTGTGCTTGTTCTCCTTGATCTCGTCCTGGATGGGTTCAATCGTTTCGGTGAGGTCGCCGAGGTCGGTGGCCTTGATCTGAAAGAGGGAGGCCTTGCGCCGTTCCAGATATTTGAGATTGATGCCAAGTGTCAGGCCGGGATAGAGCATGGTGAGGGGGCGGGAATAGCCGAGCACCGCCGCGAAATCGGTCGTTCCGGCGCCCCATACACGCGGTTCGTATATACCGCGATCGACCTTCAGGGTGAAATCGGTGGCGTTGTATACAGCGAGGCCGATGCTCTGACCGAGAAAGCTTGCGGCGATGTCGAACATGGGTGACACGTTCATCCGGGCCCACTTGCCGCCGTAATCCTGAACATCGTCAAGGAACTTCACCATTTCATCGGCCGGAAGATCGTCGAAATTCTCGAACTTCTCATAATTGTCGCCGATGAAATCGGTCACGTCCAGCGCGTGCTTGTTCACCGTGACCGGAAGGTTGAAAATCGACAGGCTGAAACCGTTGACACGTGAGAGCAGGGCGGGGTTGTCAACGAATCCGTTGTAGGAATAACCTCCCGCGACACGCGCACCTCCAACGCCGATGGTTTTCGTATTCATGTAGCGAATCGTTTTGTCATCCGCCGAAGCATCTGGGGAGAGGCAGACGAGCGCTACGGAAAAAACGAGAATCGCACACAATAGGGTTTTCATCAAATTCTCTCCGTCGGTGTGGTGGTTATTGCGTCCATTTTTCCCAGATATGGCGATATTCCGTATTTTGTTGGTTGGTCGTATCGCTTGGGTGCCTGTCCGTGTCTTCGTCGGTGAGACCGTCACCGTCGTTGTCGATGCCGTCTATCTGCTCCTCGTCGACAACACCGTCGCCGTCATTGTCGATACCGTCGTCGTACCAGTAGTAGTTGATGATCGTGGCGATATTGTCGAGATTTTCTTCGATGTCGGCGGCCTCGAATGCGGTCTCGCCCTGGTTTTCCAGAAGCATCATCACACTGTCGACACCCTCTGAAAGGACAGAGAGAACATAGGCGATGAGCGGATTGATGTCGTCGGGTTTGTAACGGTAGCGTTCGGTTGTTCCAGCGGCTTTTCCGCTCCAGTCGCCGAGGAATACGGTGAGCCCGTCGAACGTGGTGGTGTCGATGACCTGTCCCTGGTCGTCCTTGATTTTCGCACCGGAGAGATTGAAACCATCGGTCCCGGAAGTGCCGATATTGTTGACGAAGCTCAGGTCCAGCTGAAAGTCATTGGCGTCGATGACGCCGTCGCGGTTCGTGTCCCTGAGGCCCAGAACGCCCGACATCATGTTGGATACCGTGTAGCCGAGTGCGATGTCCTTCTTTTTCATGACACCGGCCGTCTGGCCGTACCATATCTTGGACAGGTTCGCCCTGATATCCATATTGGCGCGGTACCAGTTCGTTTTTTCGGTGTCGCTCATTTCATCGATCTCGGTGAGAATCTTGAGTTTGTCACCGGAAGCGATGTCCTCGCTGCTCTCGATGAAGCTTGCCAGCGTGGCCAGATCGACACCCGACTCGAGAATCGTCGCCTTCGCGTTCAGATAGAGGGCCATGGAGTCTGTCGAGTCCTTGACGGCATCGGCGAGTTCCTTTTTCGCTTTGGCGTAGTTGCCATCACGGATGGCGTCTTCGGCCTTCTCAATGTCGGATTTCTCTGAATCGGAAGTGAATCCGAAAATATTGCATCCGGCTATTGCCGCCGCCATCAGCACCAGAATCAGCGAAGCAAGCGGAAGTTTTCGAATCGGGTTCATGGCGTTGTCTCCTTGGTTGTTGCAGTGCGGCGCGCCGTTGCCTCCGCCGGTGATGCATGAGAGGCAACGGCTTGCCGAACACGCATGAATCATGGATGTTCCGGTCCGCGCCAGCCGAACATGATGCGCGCGGGCGCCGCGGCCGAATGTGTTTCCATGAAATATACCCAGACCGAACAGAAAATGCTGTGACGGATGTCACAGGCTATTAACGTTTTACACATTTTTTTAAATCATCGGCGCGGTCGGTCTTCTCCCAGGTGAAGTCGGGATCGTTCCTGCCGAAATGTCCATAGGCCGCGGTTTTCGCGTATATGGGCCGCCTGAGATCGAGCATGTCGATGATGCCCTTCGGCCTGAAGTCGAAGCAGTCCCTGAGGGCGGCGCAGAGCTTGTCGTTGTCGATCGTTCCCGTGCCGAAGGTGTCCACTGCGACGCTCGTGGGCTCGGAAACCCCGATGGCATAGGAAAGGGCCACCTCGCAGCGCTCTGCCAGTCCGGCCGCAACGATGTTCTTGGCGGCATAGCGCGAGGCGTATGCGGCCGATCTGTCGACCTTGGTGCAGTCCTTGCCCGAGAATGCGCCGCCGCCGTGACGTCCCATGCCGCCATAGGTGTCCACGATGATCTTGCGGCCTGTCAGGCCCGTGTCGCCATGCGGGCCTCCCACGACGAAACGACCCGTGGGATTGACAAAAATTCTGGTGTCATCGTCGATGAATTCCGCGGGAATGATTTCCCTGATAACGGCCTTTTCCATGTCCTGGCGGATGGTGTCCAGAGGCACATCGGAGGAATGCTGGGTGGAGATGACGACGGTGTTGACCCGTTTGGGTTTTCCGTCGACATATTCCACCGTCACCTGTGACTTGGAATCGGGTTTGAGGTAGGGGAATTCCCCGGCCTTGCGGATCTGGGCGAGCTTCATGACCAGACGCTGGGCGAACTGAATGGGCATGGGCATCAGTTCCTCGGTGTCGTTGCAGGCGAAACCGAACATCATGCCCTGGTCTCCGGCGCCCTGCTCGGAAAAGAGGCCCTCGCCCTCGGTCACTCCCTGGGAGATGTCGGGCGACTGGGGATGAATGGATGTGAGGATGCCGCAGCTGTCGGCGTCGAAACCGATTTCTGGGTCCGTGTATCCAATGTCGCGGCATGCCTTGCGGGCCACATCGGCGTAATTGATGTTCGCCTTCGTGGTGATTTCGCCTGAAATGATGATGAGCCCGGTCGTGCAGAGGGTCTCGCACGCGACGCGGCTCATGGGGTCATGTTTCATTGCTTCGTCGACGATGCTGTCGGATATTCTATCGGACACTTTATCGGGGTGGCCTTCGGATACCGATTCGGAGGTGAAAATGAAATTTTTTTCTGCCATGATCATCCTTTCCATGGTTTGGCATGATGATGTGATGATGAACGATGAGCTGTAACGCGCCGTTTGCGAACACGGCCGGTTACCATTCAGGCGGCGTTTCCGGGCCCGTTCATGCCTGATCCGCTGTACCGAGCAGGTCCGTGAGGAGGGATCTGACATCGCGGGCGCGGTCGCATTCAAGGGCCTTTTCGGCCACCGAACGAATGTCGCTCATATTCAGTGAACGTATTGTCTGTTTGATCGATGGTATGAATGAAGGCACCATCGAAAGTTCATCGACCCCGAGCCCGAGCAGCGCACAGGCCGTCACCGGGTCTCCTGCCATTTCACCGCATACGGCGATGGGAATGCCGTTGTCGTGCGCGGCTTCGACGGCGATCTTCATGAGCCGGAGAATGC
>CAYNWJ010000173.1:0-7933 GCA_964400815.1 uncultured bacterium | reverse complement strand
GAGTTTTGCTGAAACGAATAATACTATTCTGTGAATCGTTCTCCGGACAGTTATGTTGAGGCTTGAAAATGAGCGTGCTTGTGTGTCTTGCATGCGGAAACACCTGTTCCTTGCAGACCCCACGATGGCGCTGCGAATGCGGCGGGATGCTCGATGTATCCTTCCGGGCCTCGTTTCCCCTGGAAATGATTGCTCAAAGGCCGGCATCCATGTGGCGGTACCGTGAAGCCCTTCCCCTCGATCATCCGGAGAGCGCCGTAACCCTCGGAGAAGGGTGGACGCCGCTCACAAGCATCGAAACGCCGGACGGTCAGCTCCGGCTCAAGCACGATTATCTGTTCCCCACGGGGAGTTTCAAGGACCGCGGCGCTTCGATGCTTGTCAGTCGTCTTGCGGAAATTGGAATGGATGCCTTTCTTGAGGACTCATCGGGAAATGCGGGCGCAGCCCTTGCTGCCTATGCGGGCGCGGCGGGAATCGACTGCCGCATATATCTCCCGATGTCCGCCCCGGAGGGGAAGAAAACACAGATAGGGCTGTACGGCGCCGAATTGTTCCCCATCGAAGGGGACAGAAGTAGTGTGGCCGGGGCCGCACTGGAGGCTGCGCTGTCGGGAATCTATTACGGCAGCCACGTGTGGGACCCGTTTTTCATGCAGGGGACGAAAACAGCCGCCTATGAAATCTGCGAACAGTGCGGATGGCGAGCCCCGGGGACGATTGTTGCGCCCGTCGGCAACGGATCGCTTCTGCTTGGTCTTGTCCGTGGTCTCGACGATCTCGAAAAAGCCGGCGTTATAGGAAAGACGGTGCGTATCATCGCCGTTCAATCCGAGAAATGTTCGCCTGTGTTCGATGCCTTCAGGGGAAATAAGGCCGGATTGGCAAGCCCTTCAGGTAAACCTATCCTGGCCGATGGCATAGCCGTTCCCGCACCGCCCCGGCTGCAACAGATCGTCGGCGCCATCCGCGCATGGAACGGCGATGTCTTGACCGTTACTGACGCGGAAGTGGGGGAGGCCGTTCGCATGCTCGGAAGCCGCGGCATCTGTGTGGAACCGACGGGGGCTGTGGCATGCGCGGGTGCGTTACGGTATCTGCGGGAGCATGACGGTGAATGCGCGGACGGGCCCGTTGTCGCCGTTTTGACCGGTCACGGGCTGAAAAACGTGGAGAAAATGGGCATACTCACCGGCGATTGATTGAAAAAATGCTTTCCTTCCGGTGGGAGAAGGAGTATATTTCCAGTCTTGTCAGCCTGTTGTACGGAGAGGTGTCCGAGCTGGCCGAAGGAGCACGACTGGAAATCGTGTACTGGCAACCCCAGTCGAGGGTTCGAATCCCTCCCTCTCCGCCATTTTATCCCGCCCGCATGTTCTCCTGTCCGTGATCCATCGACTCCTCAAGGAAAGTACCAGGCGGCAAGTTCCGCACGTTCGTGACGTATAACGACACCGTCCCGCACACTCATGTCGTCGATCATCACCGTTCCCACACCTTTCGCCAGCCAGGTGTGCAAGACATGGGTGACAGGAGCGTCACCGGTGATTTTCAGGATGCTTTTCACCACCAGGCACTCCTCGAACAATCCCGCCGTCACCACTACATCCTCGAAGCCGATGAAGCGGCCGGTGTGTTCCGACGATTCCGTCGTCCCGATGGTCCACGGAACACCGATGTCGTTGTGGTAATCCTCCAGCAGGATTTCAACGGGGGAGAACGCCGCTTCTACAAGCGTTCCGCCGCCGCCCCAGAACAGGCGATTGTCCGTGATACGGAGGTAATCGAGATATCCCCGCTCGTACGGTGTCTGGAAATCCTTCGCGTAATACTGGACATACCAGGTTGTATCACCCCTGTCGACCGTGCCGGAGATGAAATACTTGTCGCTCGCCTCGTATGGTTCCCCGTTTTCCTGACCCGTCACATCGAAGAGCCATTCCGCCCCCACGACCAGCGGCTGGTAATCCGAGGCGCGGAGCGTTGTTTCCGCCGGAACCTCAGGATGGTCGTCCGCCGGTTCCACATGTGAATCATCGTCATCGAACACGCAGCCGCCGGTCGTCATCAACAATGCCGCGAGCATCGTTTGGAGGATCATTCTCAGCCGCATACGGAACCCCGGGAGCATCGCAAGAGCGTGTCATGTACGCCAATAAGAATATAAATAACAAAATTATAGGATAATAATGTCCTGCTCGTTGTCCGGCGTGTCAGATGACACGGATGGCGAAATTCGGGCAGGTGGCGGCGCAGTATCCACACAATATGCACAGATCCTCATCGACCTCTGCCTTCGAATCTCCCAGCGTGATGGCATCCTGGGCGCATTCGTCCACGCAGGCGCCGCATTTTTCGCACATGAACTCGTATATGATGAGATGCTTGCTTCCGGCGCGCTCACGGCCCATCCTGATCGCCTTTCGGGTCAGGTCCTCGTCCCCGGTGAAAACGCCGGTCATTGCCTCCACTTCCTCAGGCGTCTTGAGGCCCACGGAGATGGAATCGAAGAGATCGAGGCTGCGCAGATAGGAAATCGCGCCGGGAATATCGTCGATGAGATGCCCGCCGCCGAGAGGCTTCATGTCATAGAGGCCGATCCCTTTGGCACGGTCTTCACGGCAGGCGTCCAGCATGTCATCTAGCGTACCTCCATTGATTCCGAGGCCTTTTTTGTTGACTATCGGCAGGACGACATCGATGTCCTCATAATCGAGAGCGCAGAGAACTCCCTCGGGGCCGTGCGCGGAAAGGCCGACCGATCTGATGAGACCGGCGTCCCGGCATTTGATCAGCGTGTCAAGGGCCTCCTCGCGGGCTTTCATATCCTCACGCGAGCGGACGAGATGGAGATGAAAGATGTCGATCATTTCACGGTCGAGTTCGCGAAGGCAGGTTTCGACATCGATACGCATCTGGGCGGCTTCCCTGACCGGCGACTTGGAGGCGATGACCACATCGTCGAAACCCTGAATACCCAGCCTGACATGGGGATAGGTCTGGTATCCCTTGGCCGTGTCGATGAAATTAACCCCCAGTTCGAGCGCCCGCCTGACCGCAGACGCACCTTCCTCGGGTGAAAGGTCGGCCTGGAGCCTGCCGAGAATCAATGTGCCGATACAGAGTTCGGTGACTTCTATGTTGGATTTTCCAAGTTTTGTTCGGTGCAGTTTCATGAAGCTTCCACCTCCTCGATGCGTTTGATGAATGATGCGATTTCCGTGCGGCCGGCAAGAACCCCGATCTCGAGGGTGAACTGACGCACCGCGCCCGGTTCGATGAACTCGAGCGTGCCCTCCCCGCGCATGTGCGCCCTGTTGCCGGTGATGTTGCCCGGTTCGATACCCACGACATATTCGCCCTGCCCGAGCTGTTTCCATTCGACGAAATAGGGGAATTCCTTTTTCGGATAGGAGAGATAGACGCCCAGTTCCAGCGTCTCGTTGACGATGCAGACCGGCACGATGCCCGTGGCGTCCGCAGACATGTCGTGGAACCATCCCCGCTGCTCATAGTCCTTTTGGGGCGGCAGGAAGGTGTTCCACGTTCCTGCTTCCGCGTCTGAGCGCTCATCGAACCCCCTGGACGACAGCACGGGCGCGGATATGCGCGATTGTTCCGAAAGGACCGGCCAACCGGGATTGACATGATAGAGAAGCATGAGCGGGCTCGTACGGAATCCGGCGTTTTCCACGGTGTCGGTGATGGTCAGGGAGCGGCCCCCGAGCGATGTTTCCAGCGTGCGGTGAAGCACGAGATTACGGCCATAGACGCTCACCTCCCTGACACTGCCCGATACGGTGATGTGATAGTCTTCGTCCCGCCATTCCTTCACGACCGAGACATCCTGCGCGGGAATGTGCGAAACGGGGCCGTGAAGTCCCAATGATTCGCCGTCGTCCTCGCACGGGTGGGAGGCGTGGGAGAGACCGCATGTGGTCAGGAGGCCTCCGAAAAACCCTTTCAACCATTCCATGCCTTCGGGTTGATAATAATACGGTGACGTTTCACCGACGGCGGAAAGCCATGACAATGGCGTTCCCCTGTATGAGGCGCGTGAAATGTCCAGACCACGGGAGGGGAGAAGGGTGAAGGCGAGCCCGGAGCCGGTCGTGATCTCGATTGATCTGACACCTTCCGCGCGGCCGTCATCGAAACGCATCTGGCGGGCGTCGCATATCTGGGATATATCCCCGACACGCTCGAGGATCTCGCGTTTCGACAGGGTCATTCCATACAGCTCAGGCATGCTCGGGCTCCTTTCGGGGGTTCCAGGTATGCAGGGTGAATTCGCCGTTTTCGAGAATAATGTATGTATAATGCCTGATCATGTCTCCCACGAGAAGCAGGGTTCCGGCCTGTCTTCGTTCAATGAGCGGAACGTGGCTGTGACCGTAGATCACCGCATCGTATGAACCGGAGTCGAGACGGACGTCGGCAATGTCGCGGAACAGCGCGATCGTCTCGTCACGGTGTTTCGGGGGGGCGAGATAGTAGCGTGAGCTTTTTGAGGAAAAACGGGCAATCGCAGTGGCGGTGTCGGGGTGGAGCATGCTGAATAGCTTGATGGACAATGGATTGCGAAGAACACTTTTAAGAATACGATAACCGTGATCATCGGGAAACAGGCCGTCGCCGTGATGCATGAAGAGCGTGAGTCCCTGGTGTTCGGCTGTGAGCTCGTCGGTGCAGACCTCGACACCGACATGTTCGCGCATGTACGGGCCGAGCCAATAGTCATGGTTGCCGGAAAAGAGGGTGATACGCACGCCCGAGACTGCCAGATTGTAGAGCTCGAACACCACCCGGGGAGCTGTCGAGAGAACGGCGCTTTTATATTCGAACCAGAAGTCGAAAAGATCGCCGAGAACATACAGATGGCTCACCCTTCCGGTCAGATGGCGTATGAAAGAGGCCACGATACGGCTGTGTTCCGCCGTGTCGCCGGGGACGCCGAGATGGGCGTCCGCGATGAACGCGATACGGTCGGGAGGCTGTTTCTTCAACTGGTCCATGCATGAAATATACCATTGAATCGCCGTCCGTCACAAGCACTTTGAAAAGTCGCGCGATCTCCATAAGCGCTTTTCGATAATGAGGTTAATTTTGGCGGGATGCATCCCCCACCCTTGAGAAATGATTGACACCATACAGGCGGGGAAGTATATTTTTCTGACATCACCCACCAGGGAACAGGTATATGAATCTGCTTGATATAAAATACGCTATATATATAACGGCAACAATATGCGCTGTTTTAACCGTGTTATTCTCCTGTTCGGATGTCACGCACGAGCCCATCGCGGAATCCCCAGACATCGTCGTCCGCGCTGCCGCAACACCCCCGAGTATCGACGGAATACTCGACGACGAATGCTGGAAAGACACTGAGGGAATCACCCTGAAAAACTCTCTCGACGGCGGCAGACCGGCCTTTCCGACCACTGTCCGCCTCGCCTATTCCGGCGAACTGCTGTTCCTGGGTTTCGAATGTCAGGATATCGATGCAGCCGGCGATGTCGCTGAGCGTGACGGACGGGTTTCCGCCGGTGATTTCGTATCCTGTCTCATCGACGCCGACGGTGACACCAGCACCTCGGTTATCATCGAGGTTTCACCGGCGGGTGGTGTGTTCGACGCCTTTATGCTTGCCGATGCGGGCGGAATACCCCGTAAAGTCCTGAAAGAATGGGATTGTGATGGTCTTTCGGTATCATCGACTGTCTACGGCGGCGGCGCAGCGCCCGGAACCTCCGACCGTTTCTGGACGGTTGAAATGTCTCTCCCGTTCTCATCGTTTCACACCTCGCGCATTGCATCCGGCGCCCCGTCCGGTTCAGCATGGCATATGAACTTCTTCAGACGCGAAATGTCCGAACCTCCGTTTTTCGCTTCCGCGCGCCCGACAGGATCCGGAAATGCCGGGTATCGCGCGGATCGCGCTCTTCTTGTGCAATTCGCTGACTGATAATCAATTACTCACAAAGGAGAATGCATCATGGCACAGGGCAGACAGGCGGTTTATGACCTGCTCGAAGGATCCGTTGACTGGCCGCCGGTGGTGATTCCATTCGGTGTCGATCCCTTCGGGTGGCACGGCGAACAGGAAAGCTACCGGGAAATCTGCGATTACGCGCTCGAAAACTGCACGCTTTTCCCAAAGGTGTATCCCTTTTCGCAGCCCCTTGCAATCGGTAATGGCGACATCACTGTCGAGTTGAGCGAACGAAGCGATGCGGAAGGAAGTCATTATCGTAAACACACGATAAAGGACATGACCAGGGAACTCAGCATGGAGGAAGTGCAGACAGCAGGAGACTCATCGTGGAAGAACCGCTCCCGATGGATCGAATCGGAAGATGATCTTGTCGCCTTTCTCGATGCGGCGGCGTCCATCCCGGCACCGGTACCGGACATCGAAGCGGTCCGCGAAAAAGAACGCCGGGTGGGGGACCAAGGCCTTCCATATATCGAGACCCCCGATCCTTTCTATACCGTATGCGAGATGTTCCCCACCGAGGACTTCTTCGTCCGCACCCTCACCGACAACGACCGGCTCATGGCCCTGATCGACTCCGTAGCCGACCGTATGCTCGCCGCGATAGAAACCCTCTGCCGCGATGCGGGATGTCCGTTCATTCTCAGGCTCATCGGCGCCGAGATGGCCGCGCCTCCGTTCATGAGCCGTGACGATTTCCTGCGGTACGAGGGACGCTTCTACCGTACGGTTTCCGACATAACCCACCGGCATGGCGTACCCGCTTCGTTTCACAGTCACGGACCCGTGCGTGGCATCATAAATGACGTGTGGGAAATGGGTTATGAATTCATGGAGCCTTTCGAACCTCCGCCGAACGGAAACCTCACCATCGCCGAAGCACTGGAAATCACCGGCGGGCGCGGAATTGTCTTTGGCGGCGTCGATGATGTCGTAATCAATTCCTGTACACCAGAAGAAGTACGACAAGCCGTCAAACGCTGTCTTAAGGATGCCAGAGGAACGAACAGACCATATATCGTGTCGCAATCTTCAACACCATTTCATGATCCTCTTCCACCTGAATCACGGGAAAATTATTTAATATTCATGCAAACAGCATGTCAGGGTTGACGGTATAATTCAAAGATATACACCATTAGATTTAAAATAGAATGTACAATTTTTGGGATAATTCATGAATGTCGCAATCAAAAAGCGCTTTCTCCTCATTTCCTGCGGTGTGCTGAAAAAAGAAATCGCCCACCTGAAACCGCGTATCCCCGACACTGTTGATTTGACGGAAGTCTATCTGGAACAAGGACTTCACCGTAATCCCGAACGCCTTCAGGAATTGATCATGGAAGAGGTCCGTAAAGCGGACGTGGGGGATGAGCAGTATGATGCCATTGTTCTGGGATACGGCATCTGTTCCCGAGGGACTGTGGGAGTGACCAGTTCACGGCATAGAATTGTCGTGCCGCGGGCCCATGACTGCATCACCCTCTTCCTCGGCTCGAAGGAACGCTATCTCGAAGAATTCTCGTCCGCTCCCGGGACCTACTGGTATACGCCGGGTTTCGTCAGCGGCTCCATGCAGCCTGGCATGTCTGAGAAATATGCCGGCATTTATCACGAATACGAGGATCAGTATCGCGAGTATCTCGAACGCTTCGGCGAGGAGGCGCTTGCCGAGTACATCATCGAACATCAGGAGCAGGCCTGGATCAGGAATTATTCCCGCGGCGCCTATGTCGAGAGCGGCCTGCCGGGCGGGGACGGCCTCAAGAAGAAGGCTCGTGCTTTCTGCGACGCGCGGGACTGGAAATTCGAGGAGGTGCGCGGTGACCTGGCGCTTATTCTGGATCTTGTTTCCGGGAAGTGGGACGACAGCCGGTTCCTCGTTCTCGAACCCGGTGAAACGGCGGTCGCTTCTCTCACGGTTCGAAACACGGG
>CAYNWJ010000172.1:0-7952 GCA_964400815.1 uncultured bacterium | reverse complement strand
TGTTCCTTGCCTCATGTGAGGGTTGTAAGCAAATTTTAAACCGGAAATTGCTGACGTCAACCGTAATGTATAGATTTTATCCGCTTCGCGCAATTCCCAGAAGCGAGGCGCCCGTGGTGCCGGTGATATCCACAGAGAGGAACGAGCCTTCGCGGATGTCCGTTCCCTTCGCCGAAACCACCGCGGGGATGCCCCATTCCGTGTAGCCGAACCATCCCTCGCCGTCCTTGCTTGGGCCCTTCACCAAAACGGTCGCCGTCATGCCCCTGCGCTCTTCCTGCCGCTCCCGGGAGATGCGCTGCTGAAGCTCGATGGCCCCGGAGAGCCGTTCGATGCGAATGTGCTCCGGAACGCTGTCCGGCATGCCGCATGCCTTCGTTCCCTCACGCTCGGAATAGCGGTAGAGGAAGGCGTATTCGAACCTGATCTCCCGCATCATGGCGATGGAGTCCCGGAAATCCTCCTCCCTCTCGCCGGGGAAGCCGAAGATCATGTCCGTGGTGACCGTAACACCGGGGATTTCGGCGCGGGCGCGGTCAACGATGGCCCGGTACGCCGTGGTGTCGTAGCCGCGGTTCATGGCCGCGAGGATCCTGTCCGAGCCGGACTGGAGGGGCAGATGCAGATGGGGGCAGATTGAATCGCGATCGGCCATGACCGTGATGATGCCGGGGGTGAGGTCGGCCGGGTGGGAGGTGAGAAAGCGCACCCAGGGGATCCCCGTATCCGCCACACGCCCGAGGAGTTCCGCGAATCCCACGGCGCCATCGCGATAGGAGTTCACGTTCTGTCCGAGAAGGGTGACCTCCGAAAATCCGCGGCGGACGAGACTCTCCACCTGTTCGACGACCGTACCCACCGGGATGCTCCGCTCCCGGCCGCGGGTGTAGGGGACGATGCAATAGGAGCAGAAGTTGTTGCAGCCCCGCATGACCGCCACCCATGCGGAATGGCCGTCGGTGCGTATCGGATCGATGTCGCCATAGGTCTCCGAGGGGTCGAGCACGGTGTCCGTTTCGCTGCCGTGCGCCGCCCGGACGATCATTTCCGGCAGACGCCGGTAGGAATCGGGTCCCGCGACGATCCGGACCGTTTTCGAGAGGAGCCGCCTGTCAAGCCGCTGGGCCATGCACCCGATGACCCCGAAGAACAGGTCCGGATTCTCTTTTCGCCATGCCATGAGCTCGCCGAGCCGTCCGTGGATGCGGGTTTCGGCGTTCTCCCGCACACCGCAGGTGTTCAGGAGCACCACGTCAGCGCCTTCGATCTCAGGCGCTACGGCGAACCCGGCGACGGTCAGGATGGAGGCCACCGTTTCCGAATCCAGCTTGTTCATCTGGCAGCCGTAGGTTTCGATGTAGACGGTCGTGGATTGTTTCATTGCAAGGTCCGGTGCTGTTCCCCCGGTCGTCATTGATGTTTACGGTTTTCAACGTAGGCGATCATGGTCCGCATGTTGGCGATGAATGTCCGGATGCTGATCCCCCTGAACGTGAACCGTTCCCCGAACCATGGATTGAAATAATCACGCATGGTGATGTCCTCGACCCATGCGCCGCGGTCGTCGAGGGAGTCGATGATGTCTTCGACCTTTGCGGGAGATATGGCGGGCGTGGTGGTCGCGGCGGTCCTCGCGCGCTCGTATTCGGCCAGGGCCTGTTCGGGCGTCAGGCCGCTGATACGGGCGTATTCGGCTTTGAGGGCATCCATATCGACGGCGTACCACATGCCGTAGCCGGGCATGACATCCCTGGGATCATGATCGACCCAGGTCCTTCCGTCGTCCACGCCCGAACCGGCAACATGGGGATATAACGGACGGTTTGTGCCCACCTCCACGAACATGGCGTGGGTGTAGTGGTCGCTGGGCGCGTGACCCGGCGGGAGATGCGAGTTGTCGAGCCAGTCGATGGCGTCCGGAATGCCGTGCAGATAGCGCCTGTCGCCGGTCATCGTGTAGTAGGTCAAGAGCTCTCGGATATTCCAGGCGGTATACTGCGGCATGACCGATGCCGGTTCGTAGGAGCGCGCCGGGGCTGTGTTCAGGTCCATGTCGTATTGCTGGCCCCACCCGGCCTGGGGCGGAGGAAGCTGGGAAAGTTTGACGAAATTCATGCCCCGTATGGCCGCTTCACGGTATTTATGCACGCCGAGCCGTTCCCAGGCCTTCATGAGGAGGCGGATGTTGTTGACGATGATCCCATCGTTGAAGGTGTAGAAGTGGGTGTAGTCCTCGTGACCGTCGTGAGGATAGTCATACATCAAGGGATAGCGCTGCGGCCAGCCTCCCAGAGGGTACTGGGCCTCGACAATGAAATCGAGGGCTTTGAGCAGTGGGGTGCGGTATTTCGGGTCGAGAGTTTCCATGTAGAGTTCGAGCAGGAATTCCGTGGGACCGGACGTGGCCTCGTCGTCGAAGGAGCAGTTGCCGTAGTAATGGTAGTATTCCTCCCATCCCCAGCATCGACTGGCCGTTTCCTCATACCACTTCGCGAGACCGGGCATATCGAAATCGATGAGATAGTGCCATCCGCCTGCGGGATGCTGACCCCAGATCAGGGCGTCCGCCGCCCGTTCGGCATGGCGAAGATAGGCCTCGTCGCCTGTGGCCCGGTAGGCCTCGAGAAAGACGGTACCGACAGTCGGCGTTCCCGGCGGCTGGGTCCAGATCTGTGTCGGCCGGGCCGGGATCTCGCCCCATTGGTCGGTGAGGTCCTCGGTGTAGGCGTAAACATAGCCGCCACGGTTTGATACCTCGTTCGCCATGAAATCGGAGCTTTTTCTCATGACGTCGATCACTTCATCGGCGCCCGGTTCGGCCGTGGCCGTGGACGCGCAGGCAGCCGTGAAGAGAATGAATGTAATGAAGATATGCTTCATATGACGATGACTCCTTCGATAGTCTCCGCCCGCTGTGTGTTCCCATCCTTTGGACGCTTGAGTGGACGGAGGGTTCTCATTGGCTCTCCGTGTGCTCCGCCAATACAAAATCCGGTTATCAAGTTAAGTCAGCATCCATATACGTTGATATTGACCAAGCCTGAAACTGGGCATTTCAGGCGGAAATCTCTGGTTTTAATCGTCCCCCTCTCCCTCTTAATGGAGAGAGGGAGCCCGACCCGTGGTGCTTTTCCTTCTCCCGCTTCGGGGGAAGGTGGCGCGAAGCGACGGAAGGGGGCTTTGCAGAGAGCGGCTGAATCATGTGTTGCCTACTGAACTGGATACCCGGAATACAAAAAGCGGCCCGATGAACCCGAACCGCTTTCCGTAATGTGCCGTGGACCGCCGCACCGCGTCAGGACTCCTCGGACGTCTCCTCGCCGGAATCGTCGTCTCCGGAATCTTTCGCGTCGGTCTCCTCCTGTTCCGCGGCCTTTTCCTCCTTCTCGATGGCGACCGCTTCCTTGCGGGCCTCCTGGAGGACGTCGCCGACGGCGTCGCCGATGGTGACCGGTTTGGGCTTGTACTTGTTGCGGAAGTCGTCGATCTCGCTCTTGTCCTTGTCCTTGAAGTATTCGCGGACACTGAGGATGATTTTCCGCTGGTCCTTGTCGAATTCGATCACCTTGAGGGGCAGTTCGTCGCCGGTATTGAAAACTTCTGCCGGCTTCTTGATGCCCTCGCCCAGCTGGAAGGCCGGGACGAATCCCTCGATATCGTCCTCGAGTGCCACCACCACGCCGCGGTCGAGAATGCGGATAATGGTGCCCTTGACGATGGTGTCGACAGAGATGCGGCTTTCGAGGGAGGTCCAGGGATCCTCGAAGAGCTGCTTGTGTCCGAGGGAGATACGGTGATTTTCCTTGTCGATGTCGAGAATGATGACCTCGACCATTTCACCCTTCTTCATGACTTCTGACGGGTGCTTGATGCGCTTGGTCCAGCTCATGTCCGAGATGTGCACGAGCCCGTCGATACCCTCTTCGATCTCGATGAAGGCGCCGAAGTTGGTGAGATTACGGACCTTGCCGGTCACGCGGCTGCCGACGGGATGACGCTCGTCGATGGTCTGCCAGGGATCGGGCTGAAGCTGCTTGATGCCGAGGGAGATCTTCTCGCCTTCCTTGTCGACGTTGAGGATCTTGCACTTCACGGGGTCCCCGACCCTGAACATCTTCGAGGGATGCTTCGGCGGATGGGTCCAGCTCATTTCGCTGATGTGCACCAGGCCCTCGATGCCGTGCTCGAGCTCCACGAAGACACCGTAGTCGGTGGTCGATACGGCCTTGCCCTCCACGACCGACCCGACGGGATAGCGTTCCTCGACGCCTTCCCAGGGGTAGGGGGTGAGCTGCTTCGTGCCGAGGGAGATTCTGGTCTTGCCCTCTTCATAGTTGAGCACCTTGACATTGATCTTGTCGCCGATGGATACGAGCTCTGACGGATGGCTGATGCGTCCCCAGCTCATGTCGGTGATATGCAACAGGCCGTCCACGCCGCCCAGATCGATGAAGGCGCCGAAATCGGTGATGTTCTTGACCGTGCCTTCCCTGACCTGTCCGATCTCCAGCTCCGCGAGGACCTTCTCCCGCATCTTGGCGCGTTCCTCTTCGAGGACTGCGCGGCGGGACACGACGATGTTTCGGCGCGCCTTGTTGAGCTTGATGATCTTGAGGCTGGCCATCTGGCCTATGTACTGATCGAAATCGCGGACCTGGCGGATGTCGATCTGTGAACCCGGCAGGAACGCGTCCACGCCGAGGAGGTTCACCACGATGCCGCCCTTGATGCGGCGGACCATACGTCCCTCGATCTCGCTGTTGTTGTCGTACGCGTCCTTGATCTTGTCCCAGACCCGCATGAAATCGGCTTTCTGCTTGGAAAGCACGAGCTGGCCCTCCTGGTTCTCGAAATCGTCCAGGAACACCTCGATCGTATCGCCCACCTCGATGTCGGGCATGTCGTTGAACTCGTTCTTGCCGATGATTCCCTCGCTCTTGAAGCCGATGTCCACGATGACCGAGTCGTCGGTGATCTTGAGGATCCTGCCCTCGACGATGTTGCCGAGCTCGAACGATTTCATCGTGGTGTCGTACATCTTCAGCATTTCGGCGAACTCCTCCTCGGAATAGTCGCTCTCGTCGAGGAAGCGTTCTGCCTTGCTGGTGAGCTGCTGACGGATGTCGACGGTCTCTTCTTCGGTCCCGGCGGCATCCTCGGCGGGGGTTTCCACGGACGGAGCGCTTGTTTCTTCCGCCACGGAATCCTCTGGGGTTTGATGGTTGTTGGTTACGGTTTCGTCTGCCACGAAAAAATTCCTCCTTACATTGTGGGATTCGGCCCTGTCTTTCCGGCCGTCTGCAATCCTTGCAGTCTCTTAATATCGCACAAAATTCTCTCAGACACAAGCAAATAATGATCTTTCCTGCGGGGCGCCTCGATTTCAGACGGGTCGAAAGGTGGAAGAAAATACACATCAAGCCGCCTGAAGAACGGTTTCGCCCGGAATGAGCCGCGTATCCAGCACGGCACCACCGGCACGCCCGACAGGTCCGCGACCATGCCCACTCCCTGCTTGGGGGGGAGGAATGCGCCCGTTTTCGTCCGTGTTCCCTCGGGGAAGACGATCGCCGCCTTGCCCGCCTTCAGGTGCCGCACCAGTGTTTTCAGCGCACCCGCGGAATAGCCGCCGCGGTCCACGGGTATGGTGCCGGCATAGTTGAGAAACCAACTGAGCACCGGGACGTCCATCAGCTCCTTTTTCGCGAAATAGGAAAGCTCGCGGGGGACGATGGAGCCGATCAGGGGGGGATCGAGATAGGAGGCGTGGTTGGGGGCGATGATCACACCGCCCCGTTTCGGAATGTTATCGATATCGTGGATCCTGACACGGTAGAGCACGCGAAAGATCGTCAGGACGAGGAACTGGACGAAACGGTAGAACGGCCGTATGCGGGTGGGGTCGTGGGCTTTCATGTCATCCCCCCTTTCCGCACGATGTCGACGACGGCGTTCATCTGGTCTTCGAAACTCATGCCGGTGGTGTCGAGGACGATGGCGCCGGGGGCCTTCTTCAGCGGAGCGAGGGAGCGGTTCATGTTGGCCTCGTCCCGTTCGGCGATATCGCGGCGGAGTTCCTCGAAGGATATGGCCACGCCCTTTTTCGTGAGTTCCTCGTGCCGACGGCGGGTGCGTTCCTCAACCGAGGCGTCCAGGTAAATCTTGAACTCGGCGTCCGGAAAGACCACCGTACCGATGTCCCGCCCCTCCATCACGATGCCGCCGTCTGCCCCTGCCGCCCGCTGCATCTCCCACATGCGCTCGCGGACCGCCCGCTGTGCGCTCACCGCCGACACCGCCCGGGTGACGTCCAGATCGCGGATGCGCCCGGACACATCGCGGCCGTCGAGGAAGGTCCGCTGGCCGTCCCCGGAGGCGGCGATCTCGACCTTCACGTCCCCGGCGATCCGAGCCACGCCCTCCTCGTCCGCAGGATCGGCGCCCCGTTCGAGCACAGCCAGTGTCACCGCCCGGTACATGGCCCCCGTATCGACATACAAAAAGCCGAGCTTTTCGGCGGCCTTCCTGGCCGTGGTGGTTTTCCCCGCTCCCACGGGGCCGTCGATGGCGACGATGGGGCTGGTCCGGGTCATTCCTCTGCGTTCCTCCTTTTACGGGAAACCGCCCGTTTGAGCGTTTCGATTTCAGTGTCTGCGAGGGGACGGTAGCTTCCCCTGTCCGCGCTTCCGGCGGTGATCCCCCCGAACGACAGGCGTTCCAGCTCAAGGACCGGGTGACCGACAGCTTCGAACATCCTCCTGACCTGACGGTTCCGGCCCTCGTGAATGGCGATCTCCACCAGGGACTCTCCGCCTCCGCGGTCGACGAGTTCCACCCCGGCCGGAGAAGTCACGCCATCCTCAAGCTTCACACCTTCTGCGAGTTTCTGCAGGGCCCCGTCGCCGATTGCGCCTTTCACACGCGCACGGTAGACCTTCACGACGCCCCAGGACGGGTGGGTCAGGCGGTGGGTCATGTCGCCGTCGTCGGTGAAGAGCAGCACGCCGCTGGTATCGTAGTCCAGACGGCCCACGTTGAACACCCCGTCGGTTTCGGGTCCCAGTATGTCATAAGCCGTTTCCCGTCCCTGCGGGTCGTCGCGGGAGACGATCACGCCTTCGGGTTTGTTCAGGAGGAACCAGCGTTTCCGCGCCGGTATGGAAAGACGTTCGCCGTCCGCAGTCATCGTGTCCGTGGCGGGTTCCACGCCGAACGCGGGATCGGTGACGATCGCTCCGTTGACCGCGATCCGTCCCGCGCGGATGATCTCTTCGCCTTTCCTGCGCGAGGAAAAACCGCTTGCCGAAAGAAACCTGTTGAGACGGATGACGTTGTTTCCTTTCGTTGCGCCGTTGATAGGTGCGCCCGTCTGCGCTCTCAGGGGATTTGTCTCGCCAGTGACGGATGGATTGTGATTGATGGTTTTCCTGAGCATCAGTAGTGTATCGAACATCCCTCCGGTCATGCGGCCGAATCACTCCTGACAAGAGAGACCGGGAA
The DNA here is from genome assembly GCA_964400815.1 of uncultured bacterium. Lineage (GTDB taxonomy): Bacteria > Latescibacterota > Latescibacteria > Latescibacterales > Latescibacteraceae. Next base: position 452 of record CAYNWJ010000172.1, on the reverse strand, counting down.
CAGTGGTACTCAAAATCAACCGGAAGCTCTCCGAAACAAGGGGTGCGTTTCGAGTAATGTCCGGCGGGGAAACTTGCACACTTCCGGGGACATCGGCGCTGATGTCAGGATTCTCCGCCCTGCCCGTCTCCCATCGTCTCGCCCAGTGAGAGCTGGTCGGGAGAGGTCTCGGCCAGTTCGGTACCGTCGAACATGGACGCCAGTTCGTCCGCTCCGGGCAGGTCCTTGATGTTGTTGAGGCCGAAATACCTGAGGAATTCCCGCGTGGTGCCGTAGAGCATGGGTTTGCCCACACTCTCGGCCCGCCCGGTCACCTCGATGAGCTCACGGTTGGCCAGGGTCCTGATCGAGGCGTCCGAATCCACGCCCCGGAGCGCGTCGATCTCCGCCTTTGAAATGGGCTGCTTGTAGGCGACGATGGCCAGGGTTTCGAGGGCGGCGCGGGAGAGCTT
>CAYNWJ010000171.1:0-7954 GCA_964400815.1 uncultured bacterium | reverse complement strand
GGCCGCCGTCCTCGTCGAGGCGGATACGGTAGACCTTGTGGTCGCGGAAGACGCCGTCGGAGGTCATGGTGTGCCATTCGGTCCCGTCGAACCGTGTGATGCCGCCCGACGCCGTGCCGTACCCGATCCACAGGTCGTTGTTTTCGTCCACACAGAGGCAGAGGGGGGCGGCATGGTGGAGGCCGCTGTTGTAGGGGGTGTAGTGGATGGTCGTCGCGCCGTCGATGCGGTAGAGGCCGTCGGGAGCGGCCCGCCAGACGACTCCGGTGCGGTCCGCCAGCGCCATGCTGCCGTCCTGCTCCGGTCCCGTGGCGACATCCCACAAGCGTCCGTCGAAGACATAGTCCCGTTCCGTCTTGGTCAGGCACCACAGCCTGCCGTCCGCCCCCTCGGTCATTTCGATGGTCCGGCCGTGGAAGCTGTCGGGGAGAGTGCCGGCGTCATAGATCGTCCACCCCGTTTCAGGCGGCGGCGCGGTGATGCGGAACGGGCCCGTCATGGCCGTGATGTCCCCGGGACCGGTGCCGCGCATGCGGATCATGGCCTCTTCGGTGTCCGCGAGGGGGATGTTCCAGGCGATCGAGCCTGAAAGCCGGTCAATGGTGTCCAGGGTCCTGATGACGGACCATGTCATGCCGCCGTCGAGGGTGTATTCGATGGCCACCCGGGTGGTGCCGGGGGTGACGCTCCAGACTATCTCGAGGGTCTCCAGGGCGGTATACTGGTCACCTTCCTTCGGAGAGGCGATCTCGAACTGTGAGCGGGAGACGCTGAATGGTCCCGATTCGCCGGTGATCGCGGGATCGTCCACCGAGGTCATGCGGATACGGCAGCGTTCGCACTCCTCTTCGGGATACCAGCGGTGGATGCCGTCTTCCGCCGGGACCACGGCGAGCTCCTCCCAGGCGGCCCCGCCGTCCACCGACAGCTCGATGAGCGCCGTTTCGACACCGAGGGAGTTCCATGTGATGCGGTTCTCCACGCGCGTCCAGAGGACTGCCCCCGTCGCGGGCGCGGTGATGGATATATAGGGAGGCGTGAGGAGGAACGAGCCGCTCACCGCCGGTTGGGCGAATCCCTCCGCGTCCGATATGCGGATACGGCAGCTTGTTGCCTCGCGGTCGGGGGTCATCCACTCGAAGAATCCCGGTCCGGCGGGGGCGCCGCCCAGGAGCTGCCAGGACAGGCCGCCGTCAAAGCTGGCCTCCACCTCCACATTTTCCACGCCGCGGGAGACGAAGCGGACGGTCCCGATGCTCTCCGTGGGCCAGACCGCATCCTCAGCGGGCTCGTATATCCTGATGAAGGGGGCGAGGACGGCGAAGGGCGCGGGGGTCGTGTGGCTCACGTCCGGGTCGTCCGCGTCGGCTATCCTCAGGAGGGCGTCGCCCGCGCGGTCCTTCCCGATGCGCCAGGTGTATTCGCCCGCGGCGGCGTCCAGGTCCCGGGCGATGGGATCCCATGTCCCGCCGCCGTCGAAGGAGACCCCGATGTCCACCCGTTCCACCTTGCGGGAGGTCCAGGCGACGGGATATTCGCGGCCCGCGTAGAGCACGCTTCCCGTGCGGGGGAAGGTTACGGTGACATAGCGGTCGGCGATGGTGAAGGTCCCGCTCTCGGCCCTCGTCCCGGAGGAGCCGGTTTCGGTGATGCGCAGGCGGCATTCCTCCGAGAAGATGGCGGGAACGCTCCAGTCGTATTCCCCCTCCGCCGCCCGGATGTCCCCGGCGACGGTGTTCCAGGTTTCCCCGCCGTCGAGGCTCACCTCGATGTCGATGCGAGAGACGCCGAAGGAGGACCAGCGGACGGGAAAGACCGAGCCGCCGCCCACCCGCGTTCCCCCGGAGGGGCTGACGATGCCGAGCATGCCCCCGGCGCTGGAGATGACCCCGGAGACGGCGTCGTGGCCGAGGAAGTAGATTTCAGTGGCCGTTTTCGAGGGGGCGTACGTGGACCGGTCCGCCGGCTTGTAATCGCCCCAGGTCGTGTGCAGGTTGTCGCAGTAGAGGCCGTCATAGGCGGAGCCGTTGTCCACAACGAATGTGCCGCTTTTGATTCCCGCGGTCTCGCCCGCATAGGCGAAATACCCGATCCCCGTACCGTCGGGACCGAACAGCCCGAAGGACACCGCGCCCACGTCATAGGCGTTGAAGATGGAGAACAGCATGTCGTCGGCGTCGAAGCTGTATTTGTAGGGCCCCACGTTGTAGTCGTTGCAGATCCACCGAAGGGCCGCGGTATCCTCGAAATTGTGATCGCCCACATAGTCGCCGTTGCCGTTGGACCACACCACGATATCCTCCCGTCCGGCGCTTTCCAGATAGCGGCCGGGATCGAGCATCTGGGCCATGCAGGAGCCGTAGGAGCCGAGGAACACGCGCCCGTTCCGCTCGGCGATGACCGTGGGACCGCCGTTCATCTGCCCACCGGCGTCATAATCCTCCCCCGAACTCCACCGCCGGGTCAGGTCGTGCGCGGAGACGATGCGGCCGTTCAGGTCGTAGATGTAGAAATCGGCGTCGGGAGCCACCGAGTCCACCATGTTGTTTTCGGCGGTGTAGAGATAGCCGCCGTCGGTGACCACGCCCGCGCCCCTTCCCGGCGTGTCGTAGGTGGCGGACATGCCGCCCGGCCCGAAGGAATCGTCGGGGACCGCCTCGCCGCCGGGCATCCACCGTAACCGCGCGAGAGCCCCCGCTTCCGCCTCCCTGTTGGTCGCCTGCACCACGAACCGGTCGGGCTGGGAGAGGAAGACCGCCTCCTTTCCCCAGACATTCGAGCCGTCGGGCAGCACGATCTCCGAACGCTCGTACAGTGTCTCGTCGCGGGGGTCGTTCCCGACACGCCAGCGGATGCCCGGACGGTGAAGAATCGGCCGGTCAAGCGGGAGACCGTACCCGTCGTACTCCAGAATGTCCACCGTACCGCTTACCTGGCAGCCGCCGTCCATACCGAGGAAATCCGGGGTGACCTGCTGTTTCGCGCCCTGATTGTCGAAGGCCCAGAGGTGGTAGGTGTAGGTCCAGTCGGGGACCGGCTCGCCGTCCTGCCCCCGGCCGTCCCATTCGATGACATGATCCCCGGGCCCGAAGGAGTGGAGGCGGCTCACATACACGCAGGTGTCCACCGTATTCACATGGTGCCAGCCGAGGTAGCCGTTCACCACCGAGCCGATCTCCGCCGCCCGTCCGCGGGTGTAGAGGCAGAAAAGCACACCCGCCGGTGTGCCGGATACCGTGAACGGGATTTCGATTGTGGAACCGTCGAATTCATAGGAGATGTGGCCCGGCGCGTCGAGCCGGAGAAGCGAGGGTGCGAAGGGGTCGGCGTGGATGGCCGGAGGCGCGGCCGCGAGAAAAAGGAGCAACGAAAGAACGATCGTACGCATGAGGAATGTCCCTGTAACGGGTGATCACCGGCTTCATGCAATATACGGTGATTCTTCCCCGTGTCAATCACAATAGCACACATGCACACATAATATTATCTGTTTACGTGTTGCGGTTCAACGAGTTGCCGTGGATAAAAAATTATTTTCCCACTGATCGTCCCCGCGATTCCCAACATCCATCCAACGATCCCGCCGGCAATCCCTCATGTTCCGGTTACATTATTATTTCGGAGATTTTCATATGCTGAACCGGGATTTTCGGGATTACAGGATGAACCGCGATTACCATCCTGTCAATCCTTTCATCCTGATAATCATGGTTCAAAATGTATTCGATCAATCTTCTCCGGTCACATGTTGATCTGACAATTATACAAGGAAGCTTTTCTTGTATGAGCAGTAGATGCAACGCCATAATTTGTTGAGCTTATGTGTATTCTACGGCGGGTTTTCGGGAGATTGCCGGGAACGATCCCGCTCTTGACTTCACCATGAAATTATTGTACATTTATAATCTACGGTGTTTCAGGCCCGGGAGGGCCGCAACCGGGCGGTCTTTTCGCTCTTTAACCCAGTATAAACAAGCTTTTGTTTTGAACCATGCTTTCCATCGTGCACACGCCATAAAAAACCATACATCCATCATCCGGAAGGAGAAGGCATGAAAGGCAACATGATCACCATCGATGGCAACACCGGTGTGGCGAATGTCGCCCACGCGATCAACGAGGTCATCGCCATCTATCCGATCACCCCGTCCTCGGGCATGGGAGAAGTCGCCGACGAGCGCAGCGCCCGCGGGCTCAAGAATATCTGGGGCACCATCCCCCATGTCGTCGAGATGCAGTCCGAAGGCGGCGCGGCGGGAGCGGTGCACGGCGCCCTGTCAACCGGCGCGCTGAGCACCACCTTCACCGCCTCCCAGGGGCTCCTTCTCATGATCCCGAACATGTACAAGATCGCCGGCGAGCTGACCCCGACGGTCTTCCATGTTTCGGCGCGCACCCTCGCCTCTCATGCCCTGTCGATCTTCAACGATCACGGCGACGTGATGGCCTGCCGTCAGACCGGATTTGCCATGATGGCCTCCGCAAGCGTCCAGGAAGCGATGGACTTCGCGGTGATCGCCCAGGCGGCCTCGCTCGAGTCACGCGTGCCCTTCCTGCACTTCTTCGACGGATTCCGGACCACCCACGAGGTGGCGAAGGTCGAGGACCTGCCGGAAGAAGTGTTGCGCGAGATGATCAACGACGAGCTCGTCTTCGAGCACCGTAAACGCGCTCTCACCCCCGACAGGCCTACGCTCAAGGGCACCGCGCAGAATCCGGACGTATTCTTCCAGAGCCGCGAGACCATCAACAAGTATTACACCGCCACCCCCGCGATCGTCCAGAAATACATGGAGAAGTTCGAGACGCTGACGGGCCGCAGCTACAATATCATGGATTATGTGGGCCATCCCGAAGCGGAACGCGTGGTCGTCTGCATGGCCTCCGGCTGCGAGACCATCCACGAAACGATCAACTATCTCGTCTCCAAGGATGAGAAGGTCGGCCTGGTCAAGATCAGGCTCTATCGGCCCTTTGACAACGAGGCCTTCGTCAAGGTGCTGCCCAAGACGGTCAAGAGCATCGCCGTCCTCGACAAGACCAAGGAACCCGGCGCAACCGGCGAGCCGCTCTACATGGACGTCCGCACCGCGGTCGGCGAGATGATGGGCGAGGATGTCTGTCCGCTCGACGAGTATCCGATCATCGTGGGCGGCCGGTACGGTCTCGGTTCGAAGGACTTCAGCCCCCCGCAGGTCAAGGCCGTACTGGACAATCTGTCCCAGGCCAAGCCCAAGAACCACTTCACCGTGGGCATCACCGACGATGTCACCGGCACGAGCCTCGAGGTGGACGAGTCCTTCCACACCCAGGACAAGGGCTTCAGCGCCATGTTCTACGGCCTCGGCTCCGACGGCACCGTCGGCGCCAACAAGAACACCATCAAGATCATCGGCGAGGAGACCGACAACTATGCCCAGGGCTACTTCGTCTATGATTCCAAGAAGGCGGGCGCCATCACCACCTCACACGTGCGGTTCGGGCCCATGCTCATCCGCAAGCCCTACCTGATCGACCGCGCCGAGTTCGTGGCCTGTCACAATTTCTCCTTCCTCGAGAAATACGACATGCTCTCGAACCTGGTCGAGGGCGGAACGTTCCTCCTCAACAGCCCCTACGGCGCCGACGAGGTATGGGACAACATCCCCGCCGAGGTGCAGCAGCAGATCATCGACAAGAAGGCGAAGTTCCATGTGATCGACGGCATCAAGCTGGGCCAGGAACTGGGCCTCGGCTCGCGCATCAACATGATCATGCAGACGGCCTTCTTCGTCATCTCCGACATCCTCCCCGAGGAGGAGGCGGTCAATCTCATCAAGGACGCCATCAAGAAGACCTACGGCAAGAAGGGCGACAAGATCGTCCAGATGAACTACAACGCCGTGGAAGCGGCGCGCGAGCATGTCCAGGAGGTCAAGTATCCCGCCGAGGTCACCTCGCAGATCAAGATGCCGCCCATCGTGCCCGACGATTCTCCCGAGTTCGTGAAGGCGGTCACCGCCCGCATCATGAAGGGCGAGGGCGACAAGCTCCCCGTGAGCGCCATGCCGGTGGACGGCACCTTCCCGACGGCGACCACCCGGTTCGAGAAGCGCAACATCGCCGTTCAGATCCCCGAATGGGATCCCGACACCTGCATCCAGTGCGGCCAGTGCTCATTCGTCTGCCCCCACGCCACCATCCGTATCAAGGCCTATGATCCCTCAGTCCTGGATCAGGCCCCTGCGGAATTCAAGTCAATCGACGCCAAGGGGCCGCAGTTCAAGGGCATGAAGTTCACCGTCCAGGTGGCGCCCGAGGACTGCACCGGCTGCGGTGTGTGCGTCTGGAACTGCCCGGCGCAGCAGAAGGACGCCGACGGCAACAAGACCGACCGCAAGGCCATCAACATGGTCAGCCAGTTCGAGATCCGCAAAAAGGAAGCCGAGAACTACGACTTCTTCCTCTCGATCCCCGAAACCGACCCCGCGACCTACAAGCGCGAATCGGTCAAGGGCAGCCAGCTCATCCGGCCGCTCTTCGAATACTCGGGCGCCTGCGCGGGCTGCGGCGAGACACCCTATGTCAAGCTCCTGAGCCAGCTGTACGGCGACCGGGCCATCATCGCCAACGCCACGGGATGCTCGTCCATCTACGGCGGCAACCTGCCCACCACGCCTTACTGCACGCGTGACGACGGCCGCGGCCCCACATGGTCGAACTCGCTCTTCGAGGACAACGCCGAGTTCGGATTCGGATTCAGGCTGACAGTCGACAAGTTCAAGGAATACGCCCGCGAACTGCTCACGACCGCCGCATCTGACGGCGCCGTGGACAAGGGGCTCGCCGATTCCATCCTGAACCAGGACCAGACGTCACAGGAAGGCATCGAGGCCCAGCGCGCACAGGTGGAGGACCTCAAAAAGGCCCTCGACGCCAAGAAGAACGGCTCCGTCACCGTAAACCAGCTCCTGAGCCTCGCCGACTATCTCGTCGAGAAGCAGGTCTGGGTGCTCGGCGGCGACGGCTGGGCGTACGACATCGGCTACGGCGGCCTGGACCACGTTCTCGCCAGCGGCAGAAACGTGAATGTCCTGGTCATGGACACCGAGGTCTATTCCAACACCGGCGGACAGATGTCCAAGTCCACCCCGCGCGCGGCGACCGCGAAATTCGCCGCCTCGGGCAAGCCGCAGGCCAAGAAGGACCTGGGTATGATGGCGATGACCTACGGCAACGTCTATGTGGCCAAGATCGCCATGGGCGCCAATCCCAACCAGGCGGTGAAGGCATTCGCGGAGGCCGGTTCCTATGACGGTCCCTCGCTCATCATCGCCTATGCCCACTGCATCGCACACGGCATCAACATGACCGAGGGTCTCGGCGAACAGCAGAAGGCGGTCAAGTCCGGCCACTGGATGCTCTACCGCTATGACCCGCGTCTGGCCGATCAGGGCAAAAATCCCCTCCAGCTCGACTCCAAGGAACCGACCATGCCGGTCGAGGACTACATCTACGGCGAAAACCGCTACCGCGTGCTCACCAAGTCCAAGCCCGAGCAGGCGAAGGAGCTTCTCGCGCTGCTCCAGAAGGACGTCAAGCGCCAGCAGAAGTTCTACCGCGATCTCGCCGCGATGGACTGGAGCGAGGAATAAGGGCGAAGGCCCGAACCCGTCGAAAGGACGGGATGAAAAGAAAACGGACGGCTCCGAAAGGGGTCGTCCGTTTTTTTTATAACATACCATTGACAAAAAGGAGAAACTAATATATATTTTTATAGTCGTCAAACAAAATAAGGTATAATTGCAATGATAACAAATGTTAATAAAAAAACTTTTTTAGACTTTTTCGCAGGCAGCGGGCTAGTGTCTGAAGGCATGCGTAATTATTTCGTACCTGTATGGGCTAATGATATTTGTCCAAAAAAAGCTGCTGTGTTCAGAGAAAACCATAAAGCAGATATTTTGCATGTTTG
>CAYNWJ010000170.1:0-7988 GCA_964400815.1 uncultured bacterium | reverse complement strand
GCCCACCCCGGGACTGCGGGACCTGCTGGTGGAACGCGGTGTCGATTCGCCCATAACCGTGGTCCCCACCGGCATCGATACCGGGCGGTTCCGGAACGGTGACGGCGCGGCATTCAGAAGCAAGCACGGTATTCCCGATGACGCGTTCGTGGTGGGTTTCCTCAGCAGGATCGAACCTGAAAAGAACGTGCTTTTCCTCTCCCGGGCGGTCTCGGAATTCCTGGAAAAGCATGAACGTGCCCGCTTCCTCGTGGTGGGAGACGGTTCGCAGCTGGACGATGTGCGGCGGATCTTTTCCGAAAGACGGCTCGAAGACCGGTTGACTGCTACCGGCGGGCTTCGGGGCGATGAGCTCGTTAATTCCTATAACGCCATGGACGTGTTCGCCTTCGCTTCCAAATCCGAGACCCAGGGCATCGTCATCATCGAGGCCATGGCGGCGGGTGCGCCGGTGGTGGGCCTGGATGCGTTCGGCGTCCGGGACATCGTGGAGCATGGCGAAAACGGCCTGATCGTCGACTCGGAGGACGAACGGACATTTACTTCGGCTCTCGATGAATATGCCGGCTTGTCCGAAGCAAAGCGGAAGTCCCTTGTTGAGGCGGCGTCTGTCACTGCGGATGAATACTCAGAAGAAGTTACGGCGCAAAAAGCACTTGATGCCTATAGCCGGACCATCTCACGGGACGGTCGCACGCGTGATGAAAAGCGCGGACTTCTGGAAAACATCAGGGAAATGATAGCCGCCGAATGGGAGATTATCGCCAATATGAACAGGGCCGCCGCCGAATTTTCCAATACGGGCTCCTCTTCTGAAAACGCTTCTGCTTCCTGACATGCGGCGCCATCGCTACTCACTCCTTCCGAACTTCCGGCTGCTGTTTGTCTGCCGGTGGGCGGGCAATACATCCTTTTCGCGTACGAGTAACCAAACTTATCTCATTCGCCTGTTCGGTTCTCCATAACCAGTTGCATACCGCAACCGGTAGAGACGGACCGCCCACGAATGGCCCGCCTTTCCTTCATCAGGTATATTATTGCATAAAAGCATGATAATAATGATGATACACCGATTCATGCCGTGTGGCATGGATGTTGTATTACTACTTGGGTGAGTTCGTTGAAAATGTATGAACGCCGCAAGATGCACACCCGATGAACACCAAACGACGCGATGGTGGTGAAAAAGCGTGCGAATTTTATTGATAGACGACGACGAGCAGGTTTTGAACAGTCTCAGCGGAGCACTCCGGTTGAACGGTTTTCCGAACAGGGCGTTTTCTTCCGCGAACGACGCGATCGAATTTTTGAAAGACGAAGTGTTCGATGTCGTCATAACAGACTGCAAAATGCCCGACACCGACTGTTACGAAGTGGTGAAAACAATAAAAGACATCGATCCTTCGGTCGCCGTTTTCATGATGACCGGTTATATCGACGAGTTTACACAGGAAAAAACGGAAACCAGCGGGGCCGACGGTTTTTTCAAAAAGCCTCTTGATATTCAAAAACTGCTGCACCGAATCGAATCGATCGCCTTTCACAGGCAGGGAATCGAATGACCGATGAATCGATCATTGCATATTCAGACGGACGCCGGATGGTATGCATCAGATGCCACGCCCGGCTGAATGAGCGGGAACGGAAACGGATGCACGAAATCAAGAACGTTGATATCGGATTTTTCGATGATTTCAGTACCTGTGACAGATGCGGTTCCCTGCTGGGCTCTTCGATTCTGTCATATTAATGAAACAAACAAGAAAAGGATGAAAGAGCATGTCACTTTTGAAAATGTCACTTTTCTTCTTCATTGTCGCGATTGTGGCGGCGCTGTTCGGTTTCACGGGAATAGCGGTCGCTGCGGCGGGAGTCGCACGGATCATCTTCGCGATTTTTCTGGTGCTCTTTCTCGCGACCCTGTTGTTCGGTCTATTAATAGGAGCGGGGCTGTTCGGCAGGTGAACGGTTGGCGCTCCATGGAAACACTTTCGTTAAGTGCGCATCGCATAACAATAAGGAGGAAGCAATGCATACCAGGATTTTAACAGCAGTATTACTCATGTTGATCATCGCAATCGCGCCGGTTTACGCACAGTCGTCGCGGGTTCCACCGAAGGAACAGCCGAACTGGACGGCCGGTCCGAAGGCCAGGCTGGGTATCGGTTCGGCAAATCAGTCGTATGCCGAACGGTATCTCGATTTCGCTGATTACATCCTCTGGCTCGAAGATAATCTCGAACTCACCGACGAGCAGAAGGAAAAGCTGATCGAGCGCCGTCTTCAGGACACGATCGAGGAAAACGAATACCATTCGAGAATGAACGTTTTCAAGCGCGAACTCGCCGACTTGCTCGAAAAGGACGAAATCGACATGGACGAAGTTTCCAAGAAGATCAAGGAGATGGAGGAGCTTCGCTCGAGGCACACCATCCAGCAGATCGAGTCTCATGTCGAGGGACGCAGCGTCCTGACAGGCGCCCAGCGTGAAAAACTCGACAAATACAAGAAGGACAGCATCGTGAATGAAGGATTCGCACCCTACCGCGATTCGGAATATACCTATCCTCCTCGCACGGAACGGATCAAGCGCAATTTCCAGGACAGGTAAATTCCCCCCGGGATCCGGACGTCCGGTCCGAACGAGGCCGGGCGCATCCGGGACCCGAACGATATGGAACAGATGCGAAAGGATACTGCCATGACAACCCGGGAAAAAATGGACCGCTATCGTGAAAAAGCGGCGAAGGAAATGGAAAACCTCGACATGAGAGTCAAGGAATTTCATGCGAAAGCCGACAAGGTCGCCTCTTCTGCGCGTGTCGAATATTACCAGCAGCTTTCCAAGTTGCAGGCGAAACTCGACGCGGCCAATCAATGGTACGACAAGGTGAAGGAAGCCGGAGAGGAAGACTGGAATGAGGTGAAGGAAGGCATGGACGACGCCATCGGCCTCGTGAAGAAGAAACTCGATGATTTCGATGTCGCCAACATGCCTACCTGACGGACCTGAATGATCCCGCTACACGGGAAAGGAAGTGATGAGAATGTTACGGAGCATAAACCATATGATCGGATATACGCTCCTTGCAAGAGATGACAGAATCGGTTCGGTCGATGATTTCTATTTCGACGACAGTTCGTGGAAGGTCAGGTATCTGGTGGCCGAAACCGGAAAATGGCTGCCGGGGCGCCTGATTCTTCTGTCCCCGGTATCGATCGGCGAACCCAACTGGGGCGCCAAAGTGCTGCCCATGGAGCTCACCCGCGAACAGATCGAGGACAGTCCCGGCATCGACAGGGACATGCCCGTTTCCCGCCGGCGGGAGCTCGAATTGAACCAGTATTTCAACTGGCCGGTATACTGGGCCCCCGGAGCCGCCTTTTCCCCGGTCGCCCAACCGGTCAGGGGCAGGGACGGCGCAGATGATCAGGGATCGGAGCATGACGATGATGACGAAGCGGTCAGTTCCCTGAGAAGCGCGGACGAGGTGACAGGGTATCACATCAAGGCGACCGACGGGGAAATCGGCCATGTCGAGGACCTTCTCGTCGATGACGAGGAATGGGTCATCCGCTATCTCGTCGTGGACACCCGTAACTGGCTTCCCGGCCGCAAGGTGATCGTGAGCCCCCAGTGGATCGAAAAGGTGAGCTGGGACGAAAAACGCATATTCGTCGACATCTTCAAGGATCTCATAGAATCCGGTCCGGAATACGATCCCGATATCCATCTCAACCGGGACTACGAGGAACAGCTCTATGAGCTGTACGGCAAAGCGAAATACTGGGAATCGATGAGTGTTGAATAGAACGGAAACGCATTCCAAATGTTGGAAAGGCAGTGAAGGGAGTGATGAGGCATGTTGCGCAGTGTAAATGAACTGCTAGGATATACGATTCTTTCGAAGAACAAGAAGGACATCGGCACGATAAAGGATTTCTATTTCGATGGTGACAACTGGACGGTCAGATATTTGGTCGCGGATACGGGGACATGGCTTCCCGGCCGCAAGGTCCTGATCTCACTGTTCGCGCTTAAGCGCCCGGATTGGGCGGAAAAGGTGTTCCCCGTCGAATTGACCGGGGAAGAGCTGGAAAACGCTCCCGGCATCGACGAGGACAAGCCTGTTTCACGCCAGCATCAGGCTGAGTTGCATCGATATTTCGAATGGCCTGTCTACTGGACCGTCGGATTCGAGCCCGCGCCGATCCCCAAACAGGATACCGGCGAAGAGACCGAAAAAGGAAGCGATCCCGATCTCCGGAGTTCACGCGAGGTCGAGGGATATCACATCGGCGCCAAGGACGGTGAAGTGGGGCATGTGGACGATTATATCGTGGACGATTCGACTTGGGTCATCCGCTATCTCGTCGTGGACACCCGTAACTGGCTTCCCGGCCGCAAGGTGCTCGTCTCTCCGGACTGGATCGAAAAAATCGACTACGACAAGCGCGAAGTTGACGTCGATCTTCTCAGGGATATGATCGAGAACAGCCCCGAATACGACCCCTATGGCGTTCTGGAACGGGAATACGAAACGAAGCTGTTCGACCATTACGGCAGACCGAAATACTGGGTATAACGGTATTGGCGTCTGCTCGATATAAGCTCCGGAACACGCGGGATGGTATATGGAAAGATATCCATTGTCCTGTCACAAACGTTCAACATCCCCGAAGAACGGACACATCCCGCGTACTTCCGGGGTGGTAGCGCGGAAAGGTTTCGCACTACTCGACCACTATCCAAAATATCGACATGAGCCGCGCCGGCAATCGGCAAAACTCGCAGCCGAACGGCTCGGAACGTGATGACGAAGGAGGGTTTGAATTGAGAAAATTTACAATGACTTTCATGATTATTGCCATGCTCGCCTGTGCCGCCATGACGGCTGACGTTCATGCGGCCGGGCATGGGGAAACGACATACCTGACGCTCGAGCTCACCGCGATGGGTGACTATACCGGTCACGCCGTACAGGCGCGCGCCATCAACAGGACAACCCTGCGTGAAGACGCCCGTGAGAAGCTCGAAGCCATCGAAGCCGCCGAATTCTCAATTACGCTCAACAAACTGATGCTCGAAGGCGACTACTGGATCGATATTTTCGTCGACATGAACGACAACGGGCTCTATGACGGGATCGAGACAGATGCGGCATGGAGAATCGAAGTGAACAGCCTCGAAGAGAAGATCGAGCTTCCGGTCGCGTCATCCATAGAGATGAGCGATGTGGACTGGAACCATCTCTTGACCCTGAACATGAGCGGCATGACACCCCATCTCGGACAGCAGCTCGAATTCCGCCTTGTCGATGTTCGTTCGAACGAACGTGTCGCCGACGCCCGTATCGACACCCTTGAAGCGGCCGAGGCGACGGTTACGCTTCCGGGTATGGACGTGGGCGGCGACTATGCGGTCGAGTTCTATGCAGACCTGAACGGCTCGGGCACTTATGAAGGCATCCCGACAGACCACGCCTGGCGCCGTGTGGTGGAAAACGTGCAGGGCGATGTCACCGTCGATTTCGCTCATTCGACGGAATTCACCGATATCGACTGGCATTACCGGTATACCCTGCACCTGATGGATATGGGGCCCGTTGTGGGATCATCCTTCGTTCTCAGGCTTCTGGACAAGGGAACGGGACAGGAGGTCGGCAGGGCGCTTGCCGAACCCATAGCGGACAGCCGTTTCACGGTGTACGTTGACGGTCTTCAGTATGGCCACAGTTATCGCGCCGAGTTCTTCGCGGATGTCAACGGGAACAATCTCTATGACGATCCCCCGGCGGACGCCGCCTGGACACTCGATCTCCCGGCAATGAGCGATATCGAGGACGATGTCAACATGACCTTTCTCTATCACGACGAATTCGCGAGCCTTGACTGGAACTACCTCGCATCCATTTCGATGAGCGGTATGGCCGAATATACGGGCCTTCCCCTCCATGTGCGCATCGTCGAGGAAAACGAGGACGCGGAATGGCAGATCGAAGCCGGTCGCAGGGAAGTGAATCCCATACCCTCGAGCGAATTCCACGTGCCCGTCGCGGGTCTGGCGCCCGGAAACGATTATCGCGTGGACCTCTTTGTCGACATGAACGAAAACGGCGAATACGATGCTCCGCCGGTCGATCATGCGTGGCGATTCATGATCGAGAACGTGCAGGCGGACACCGATGTCTCATTTGCGCCTGATGACGAATACACCGATATCGTGTGGGAATATCTTCTCACCCTGCACTTGCAGGAAGTGGATACCTACATGGAAAAGATGTTCGAAGTCATGCTGATTTCTGAAGATGGCGAATATATCGCCCACAAGAAGGTCATGAGCATTCCATCGGACGAATTCGCCGTGCGTCTTCCCGGCCTGGTGCCGGGCATGACCTATCACGTGGACTTTTTCATCGATGTCAATGACAGCGGCGACTATACGTCTCCACCCAAGGACTTTGCATGGAGCATTCCGATCGAAGCCGTCGAGAATGATGTGACGATCGAATTCGTGCCGCATACGAACTACACCGATATCGGTTTTCCGAGACTGCTCTCGGTGGAGGACGACGCAGCCGTCATGCCGGAGCCGATCGAACTCGATCAGAACCGTCCGAATCCCTTCAACGCTGGTACGATGATATCCTTCGAGACGGGCAATCCCGGCATTGTCACGCTGAATATCTACAACTCGGCCGGACAGAAGGTCAAAACCCTCGTGAGCGGCAGGCTGGATGCCGGACGCCACGATGTGTTCTGGAACGGTGAATCGGACACCGGTTCGGCTCTCAGTTCCGGCGTGTATTTCTACAGCGTCCGCACCGGCGCGCATCACGAGACCGGACGGATGATTCTACTCAAATAAGAAATGAAACACACGAACCTTCCGGACGGGGATTCCTCCGTCCGGGAGGTTTTTTAAAGCTGATGTTCCATCACCTTGAGAGGAGCTGAGCATCATGACGGAACATGATATGACGAATAACACCGCTCCTGATAAACGGAGAGGCGGAGCGCGCATATACATCGTACTTCTTCTCTCCCTCGCCGTCCTGCTCGTGGCGGCAGTGATATGGCAGGCCGGAAAGGTGTCGGATCATGAGAACACGATCGAACGCTTGAAGAACAACCACAGAGAATCCCGTGCAGCCCTGACCAATCAGCTTTCACTTATCAGGGAGACGTTGGATACTTATGCCGACAAGATCGAGTCGATCCACCAGACCAATGTCAAAATATCTTCGATCATCGACAGGGCCGGGGAAAGCGAAACGCTGCGCGACGAGGTCATGGATGACCTGGAGGATATCGAGGCGCAGTTCGAGCGTGACCGGGAGGACATCCGGGAACTCAGGCAGCAGCTCGAACAGCGGGACGGTAAAATCGAGAGCCTCGACCGTATCGTCTCCTCGCTTTCCACCGAGATCGAGCGTCAGCGGGGCAGGATCGAGAATCTGAAAAGCATCATAGAAGCGAAAAACGAGATAATCCGCCAAAAGGATCGCGCCATCGTGCAGACCCGCCATTCTCTGGACACCGCGAGAGCCGAGCTGAATTTCGCCGTCTCCGAACTCGACCGTATGCACGACCGTCTCGACGAGATGGAACATACCGCCTACGTCCTGAAAGGTTCCCGTGACATGCTCATCGAAAACGCCATCATCGAGGAATCGGGTTTCTTCAGGAAAAAGCGGCGGCTTTCGCCCTATTTCGATGATGATTCCTTCCAGCCGGTCGACACGAGGAGCACGGATACCTTCGCAATAAACGCCGGGCGGGACGATGTGGAGCTGATCCCCCCGCGGCCGGAAGGATCATACACCCTGAGCGAAATGGACGCCGACGGCATCGAGACGGAACTTCTGATCCTGGACAAGGAACGTTTCTGGCAGCGTAAGTATCTGGTCATACTCACCGACTCCTGATTGGTCGAGCTTCGGTGTTTCCGGCAGTTTGAATTTGTGAAGCGGGCGGCAGAAATGTCC
>CAYNWJ010000169.1:0-8055 GCA_964400815.1 uncultured bacterium | reverse complement strand
ATCGGCACCGGCACCGACATCGCCATGGAAGCATCGGACATCACCCTCGTCGGCGGCGACCTCTCCGGCGTCGCCCGCGCCATCGATCTGTCCCGGGAAACGATGCGCACCATCCGCCAGAACCTCTTCTGGGCCTTCTTCTACAACAGCGCCCTCATCCCTGTGGCGGCCGGCGTGCTGCACGGCGTGATGTGGCTTCCCGTGATCATCCGCGACCTTCATCCCGTGCTCGCCGCGGGAGCCATGGCATTTTCCAGCATTTCCGTCGTTCTCAACAGCCTCCGTCTGTCAAAACGAACCATATCCTGATCCGGGTATCCAGTTCGGTAAGCAACACATGATTCAGCTGCTATCTGCAAAACCCCCTTCCGTCGCTTCGCGCCACCTTCCCCCGAAACGGGAGAAGGAAAAACACCACGGGTCGGGCTCCCTCTCTCCCTTCAGGTGGAGAGAGGATATCGGGAGAGGGGGGCGATAAAAAACCAGAGAGTTTCGCATGAGATGCCCGGTTTCAGGTCCGGTCACTATCAACGTATATGGATTGATAACCGGATATCCTGATGGCGGAGAAGACGTTTAAGGACATCTTCTTCCCGGAACAACGAACCGGATTGTGACAGAAAACCGTCACATTGTAAAATTTGTCCTTGACAACGGGCGCTAATAATGGTATTTTAGTACCATAATACAATAACAAAAAGGGGCAAGTACATGGCAGGTATCATTAAAATTTCGGAAGCGGCGGTCCTCGGGGTCCATGCCCTCCTCTTCATTTCGCAGCATGCTGACCGAAAGGTCTCGACCCGTGAAATCGCCGAAACCCACGGCGCGTCCGAGAATCACCTGGCGAAGGTCATGCAGCGTCTGGTCAAGGCGGACCTGGTCACATCATCCCGCGGACCGGGCGGCGGATTCGAACTGAAACGCGATCCAAAGGACATCCCCCTCATCGAGATATACGAGCTTTTCGACGGAGCGCTGTCGCTGGGAAGCTGTCTCTTCGACAAACCCGTATGCGGAAACTCGTACTGCGTCTTCGGCGACCTTCTCGGCGAGGTGAACGGTCTGGTTTCGCAGTATCTGAAAAACACGACCCTGGCCCACATTGTCGAAAAGAACAGCGCCGTAAGCGTGGGCGCGAAATCACCCGCGGCGGACACAAACCCCGAACAGAAATTTTCAGGGCAGTGAGGAGAAACATACCATGCTCAGGGATATCATACTCATCGACGAGGAAAAATGCGACGGGTGCGGACTCTGCGTCCCGCAATGCGTGGAGGGAGCGCTCCGGATCATTGACGGCAAGGCGAAACTTGTCAGCGACGTGTATTGCGACGGTCTCGGCGCCTGCCTGGGCGCTTGCCCGAAGGGAGCCCTGACGATCGAAAAGCGTGAGGCGGAGGCATTCGACGAGGAAGCGGTCGAAGCGTTCCTTTCCGGGCGGGAGGCGGACACTCCCCCCGATCCCGAGCCCGTTTTTTCCGGCTGTCCCGGTTCCCGTTCGCGGGAGATCGCACGGCCGGCTGCGGATACGGGACCAACCGTAACCGAAACCGAATCGCAGCTCGCGAACTGGCCCGTCCAGCTCATGCTCGTCAATCCCGGCGCTCCCTTCCTGAAAAACAGGGACCTCCTGATATGCGCAGACTGCGTGCCGTTCGCCGTTCCCGGTTTTCACAGCCGCTTCCTCAAGGGAAGACCGGTGGTCGTCGGCTGTCCCAAGCTCGACGATCTGGGATTGTACAGCCGCAAGTTCGAAGAGATATTCAGGACGGCGAACCCGAAAAGCATAAGTGTGCTCCGCATGGAAGTGCCCTGTTGCGGGGGGATCGCCGGCGCGGTCATCGCCGCCCGGGACGCGGTGAAACCGGACACGCCGGTCACGGTCACCATTGTGGGCATCGACGGCGGCGCCCGTGAGGAGACCGTGTGACGGAGGTGTGCGGCATGGAAACGGCTTTCATGAAATCCGGCAGAGAGAAGGATCTGGCGACCCTCCAACGGTTCATCGGCATCTTCTGCCGGGAGTGTCACGGAGGAAACGAAAGGCTCTGCGGTGAATGCGCGGACCTGCTTGAATACGCGGCCGGCCGTCTGGCGGACTGCCCCCGCAACCCCAAACCCGCATGCAGGGACTGCACCACACACTGCTATCGCCCGGACTACCGGCGGCGGATACGGGAGGTGATGAAATTCTCGGGCATGTATTTCGTCAGACGCGGCCGTATCGACTGGCTGATCTCGTATTTTCTGACCTGAACGACAGCGCGAACTGCAACCATATCGTTCCACAACACATCACCACGTAACACGGGAGAAATTTTTATGTCAACAATGTTTTGCTACCAGTGCGAACAGACGGCGAAGGGAACCGGCTGCACGTCTTTCGGGACCTGCGGCAAGGATCCCGAGACCGCGGCGCTTCAGGATCTGCTGATCCACGCGGTGAAGGGCATTTCCATGTATGCCCACCGCGCCCGCAGCATCGGTGTCAGGAACTCCGCCACCGACGCCTTCGTCGTCCGCGCCCTCTTCTCCACCCTCACGAACGTGAATTTCGACCCGGCCCGTTTCCAGGACTATCTCCACGAAGCGGAGCGGGTCCGTGACAGGATCAGGAATTTCTACATCGATGCCTGTGCAAAGACCAACAAAACACCCGAGGAACTCGATGGTCCGGCCTCCTGGACACCGGCCGAAAACCTCGACGGTCTCGTGGAGCAGGGGATCGAGGCCGGCATTCTCAAACGCATCGACGTCCTCGGTTCGGACGCCGCCGGGCTTCAGGAACTCCTGACCTACGGCATCAAGGGTGTCGCCGCCTATGCCGTCCACGCCCAGGATCTTGACGAAGAGGACGATGACGTGTTCGGGTTCATCCACGAGGCGCTGGATTTCCTCACCCGCACCGATGTGACCGCCGACGATCTGGTGGCTATGAACCTCCGCTGCGGCGAGGCGAACCTGAAGGTCATGAAGCTCCTGGACGAGGCCCACACGAAACGCTTCGGCCACCCCGAGCCCACGCAGGTGCGTGTCGAACCGGTCAAGGGCAAGGCCATCCTCGTCTCCGGCCATGACCTCCTGGACCTGGAGGCCCTTCTCAAGCAGACAGAAGGCGCCGGGATCAACATCTACACCCACGGCGAGATGCTCCCGGCCCACGGCTATCCCGGGCTGAAGAAGTATCCACATCTGGCAGGCAATTACGGCGGCGCGTGGCAGGACCAGCAGAAGGAATTCGACGAGTTCCCCGGCGCCATCCTCATGACCACCAACTGTATCCAGAAGCCGAAGGAATCCTATATCAACCGCATCTTCACCACGAGCGTGGTCGGCTGGCCCGGCGCGACCCACATCGCCAACCGTAACTTCAAACCGGTCATCGACGCCGCCCTCGCGGAGGAAGGCTTCCTTCTCGACGGCCAGGACAAGACCATCACCGTCGGCTTCGGCCACAACGCCGTCATGGGCGTGGCGGGTACGGTCATCGACGCGGTGAAGAACGGCGACATCAGGCACTTCTTCCTCGTCGGCGGTTGCGACGGCGCAAAGAGCGGCAGGAACTACTACACCGACTTCGCCGCCGCCGTGCCCGAGGACTGTGTCATTCTGACCCTCGCCTGCGGAAAATACCGCTTCAACAAGATGGACTTCGGCGACATCGGCGGCATCCCGCGCCTGCTCGACGTCGGCCAGTGCAACGACGCCTGGTCGGCCGTGGCGATCGCGTCCGCCCTCGCCGACGCCTTCGACACCGATGTCAACGGCCTCCCGCTCTCCATGGTGCTGTCATGGTTCGAGCAGAAGGCGGTGGCCATCCTCCTGTCCCTCCTCCACCTGGGCATCACAGACATCCGCCTCGGGCCCACCCTGCCCGCCTTCGTCACCCCGGATGTCCTGAATGTCCTCGTCGAGAAGTTCGGCATCAAACCCATCGACACCGTGGAGAAGGACCTCGAAGCCATCCTCGGGTAATAACGTCACCCCGGCAGAACGGCACACCCTGCACGTGTCGAACGGAACCGGTCGTCGTGGAAACGCGGCGGCCGGTTTTCTTTTGCTCCTCTCTGGATGTGCATTCGCAATATATTGTTATTATATCCATTACAACAAACGCAGGAAATACGGCCGGATGGTTCGCAGGAAAATTTGGTTTGCAATGTATGTTCAATATTTATTATCATATACTTGAATAGCTGTCACGGTCGGCCGCACGCCGTAACCGTGTGCACACTTCGAAAATAATCCCGCGGCATACCATCCCGAAACGAGGACATCATGGCTGACCTGAAGACGACGTACATGGGGCTCGAGCTCGATAATCCCCTCATCGCCGCCAGCAGCGGCATAACCGGCGGCATCGACGGCGTGAAAAAGTGTGCCGACGCCGGTGTCGGGGCAATCGTGCTCAAGTCCCTCCTCGAGGAGCTGATCATCGCCAACGCCGAGCACCTCGAACACGACATGATCGAATCCGAGCACCCCGAGGCCACGGAGTATATACGCGCCCAGCTCGGCATGCAGCTCGGCCCGAAACCCTATCTCCGTTTCATCGAGGACGCGCGGAAGGCGGCCTCCTGCCCCGTCATCGCCAGCGTGAACTGTGTAAGCGCGAAGTGGTGGGCGCCCTATGCGAAGAACATCGAGGAGGCCGGGGCCCGGGGCATCGAGCTGAACATCTCCCATTTCCCCGGCGAGACCCCCGAATCGTCCGAGGAGATCGAGAAGCGCTACTGCGACATCACCGCCGCCGTCGCTGACCGTGTCTCCATCCCCGTGGCGGTCAAGGTCGGGACCTATTTCACCTCCATCGCCAACACCCTCGAATGCATCGCGGGGGCCGGGGCCGGGGCGCTGGTCATGTTCAATCGCTACTACAGCGTTGACATCGACATCGAGAAGAAGACCGTGGTCCCCTCCATGACCCTCAGCTCGGGCCAGGAGATGACCGTGCCGCTCCGCTGGATCGGCCTGCTCTCTCAGCGCGTATCATGCGACATCGCCGCCTCCACCGGCATCCACAACCGCGACGGCATCATCAAGATGCTCATGGCCGGGGCCACGGCGGTCCAGCTCTGCTCCATCCTCTACCGTCACGGCCCGGGATGCATCGCCGAGATGCGCACCCTTCTGAATCACTGGCTCGACGATGAGGGATATGCCTCCGTGGAGGATATCCGCGGCGCGGCGGTCAGCGGGGAAGAGAACGCCGGCATGCTGCTCAAGCGCCTCCAGTATGTGAAGGCCCTCAATGATGCGGGAAGCTACGAATACTGAAAGACCGGATCGGCGTCGGCGCACTCCGGACGTCAGCCGTCAACCTGCAAGAGGCAGGTATACCATGAAACGATTCGTGATGATATCGCTGCTGCTCTCCATGATGCTCGTCCCGACGGCGGGAGGTCTCTGCCAGGAAGGCGCGGATCTGAACCTGCTCGAATGGCGGCCCGAAAGCCAGTTGGTGGTGAAGGAGACCCGCGTTCTCAAGCCGAAATTCCCTGTCATCGACTTCCACAATCACCTCAGGAACTTCGACCGCGCCGATGAATACCTGGCCGAAATGGACAAGGCCGGCGTGGTGAAGTGCGTGGCCCTCGATGGTCACTCGAAGGGGGATGCCTGGAAGGAGCACCTGGAGGTTTATCACGGACTGGCGAAGGACCGCTTCATCGTCTTCTTCTCCCCCGACCTGGAGCGCATCGACGAGCCGGATTACGGCGCCGAAGAGGCCGCGCGGCTGGAGGAGGCGGTCAGGCAGGGTGTCCGAGGCGTGAAGATCTACAAGAACTTGGGCCTCACCCTCCGGGACTCGTCCGGCAAGCTCGTTCCCGTCGACGATCCGCGCCTGGACCCCTTCTGGGCCAAGTGCGGCGAGCTGAAGATCCCCGTGATGATCCACGTCTCCGATCCCAAGGCCTTCTTCACCCCCATCGACGAGAAGAACGAGCGTTATGACGAGCTCGCGGCCCATCCGGGCTGGTCGTTTTACGGCGACGAGTTCCCGTCCAAGGAGGAAATCCTCGAACAGCGCAACCGCATGTTCGCCAAGCACCCGGAAACCATCTTCATCGGCGCCCATGTCGGCACCCTGCCCGAGGAGCTGCACGTAGTGGCGAACTGGCTCGACTGCTACCCGAATTTCCATGTCGATATCTGCGCCCGTATCGGTGACCTCGGCCGTCAGCCACGCACGGCCCGGCGTTTCCTCATCGACTACCAGGACCGCATCCTTTTCGGCACCGATACGGCGCCCGACGCCGGGGCGTACCGCATCTACTACCGCTTCCTGGAGACCGACGACGAATATTTCGATCCCTCCGGCGGCCATCATCTCCAGGGGCGCTGGATGATCTATGGCGTCCATCTGCCGGACTCCGTGCTGGAGAAGATCTACTACCGCAACGCCATGAAGATCCTTTCCATGTACGAGGGGGATTGACCATACGGTTGATACAGTGCACGGACCGACGGCGGCTGCCTCATGATGGAGGGGCCGCCGTTTTCACGATGCAACCGGCGCTTGCTTCATGACGATCCATTTCGTACACTGTGATTTCAGGAAACACATCCGGCCGTCGAATAGTGATCATTCCATTAATACACGCGAGGTTTGCCATGCACCGTACCGCACCATTCGCACTCATCTTCTTCGCCTTCGCAGTTTCGCTGGCGTTCACCCTTCCGGCGCCCGCCACAGCCGAAGATGTCACCCAAGCGGATGTGGACGAAGCGCTGGAAAGCGACCTCACCCATCCCTATGTGTGGTTCACCGCAGAAGAAAAGGATGACCTGCTCGCCCGCATCGAGTCCGATCCCGCCTGCCGCGACATCATGGCGCGCGAACTGGCCGAGGCGAACCGCCTGCTCCACACGCCCATCGACCGTGAGGCCCCCAGACGGTACACCAACGCCCGGTACGAGGGCACCTATGACTACGAGCGCTGGCTGATGATCCAGGCCGAGGCCGCCCACACCCTCGCCTTCGTGTACCAGATGACCGGCGACCGCCGCTATGCCGTCAAGGCCTTCGAATTCGCGGACGTGTTCTGTGACCAGCCCACGTGGATCCACGGGGCTCACGAGTTTCCGGACATCTACGACCGCGTGTGGCCCTGGAACGTTCCCGACGACCAGCCGGCCTTCGGATACAGCCAGCACGCCGATCACTTCGTCTTCCGCATGGCGGCCGTCTATGACTGGCTCTATGACGCCCTCGACAGGAGACAGCGGGACCGTATCCGCGGCGCCCTCCTGGAAAAGGCCCTGCTCCGGGTCCGCGGCAACTACGAATACCACTGGTGGGCCACCGCCTACCGCTGCAACTGGTGTACGGTCTGCAATTCCAGCCTGGGCGTGGCCGCCATCGCCCTGCTCACCGAGGACCCGCACCTGACCGACATGGTCGCGGAATCATGGAACCGCATCTCGCGCACCCTCGACGAGATCAAAACGGGCGGCTGGCAGGAGGGCATGGGGTACCTGAGCTACACGCTCAGAACATCTGCTTCCTTCGCCGATGTCCTCAAGCGGGTGACCGGCGGCCGGATGAACCTGTATGAGCATCCCCGGTTCGCCGACGGTGTCAGGACGTTCCTCTACGGCCAGATCCCGCCTGCCAAGTCCCTGCATTTCGGCGATTCGGGCGGCGGAAACGTCTGCACCTACTCCCTCCTGAACGATCTCATGCTCGAACGGGGCGACAGGATCGCGGCATGGCTCCGTAACAACCGAACATCGGGCATTCCCGCTTCGCCCGGGGACATGTTCAAGCCCCGGAGCACCCTGGAACCGTCGCTGCCGGACGAAACATCCATGCTCTTCCCCTCGGTCAACTGGATCGTGCTGCGGGACAGTTTCGACGATACCGACGACGTGGTCATCGCGGCGAAATGCGGCATGAACGACGATCCCCACCACGGCCACCTGGACGCCGGGCACCTCAGCCTCTATTGGAGGGGGACTGAGTTTCTCTGCGACCACGGCAGCGCGGGCTATGACAAGGAATATTTCGACGAGGCGCGCTGGACCTATCCCCTCGCCACGACTGTCGGC
>CAYNWJ010000168.1:0-8128 GCA_964400815.1 uncultured bacterium | reverse complement strand
CGGTGGTACAGCCGGATGCGGGCGCTTTTCCCGAGTTCGTGGATCGGACGGGCGGCGGAATCATCTACGCTCCCAACGACCCGGACACCCTCGCCGGGGCCCTGTCCTCCCTCCTCTCCGATCCCGGGCGTGCAGGTGCGCTCGCGGAGAACGGCAGGCGTGTGGTCCTGGAACATTATTCCATCGGGCGGATGGCGGAAAACATGACGGCGATGTATCGCGCGGTACTCGACACGAAGAACGGCTGAACGGGAGGACCGGCTCATGCTGCTCGAACTGGATCGCATTGAAAAAACGTATCACACCGGAGGAGACGCTGAACCGCTGACTGTTCTGCGGGACATATCCCTCCGGGTGGAGATGGGAAAGTCAATCGCAGTACTGGGACCGTCGGGTTCGGGAAAGAGCACGCTTCTCAACATCATGGGCGCGCTGGACAGGCCCTCGGCCGGCACGGTCACCTTCGAGGGAAAGGACCTCGCAGGGATGAACGACGCGGAGCTGGCGCGGGTGCGGAACACCGGCATCGGATTCGTGTTCCAGCTGCATCACCTGCTTCCCCAGTGCACGGTCCTCGAGAATGTCCTGGTTCCGGCCCTTCCCCGCAGCAGTGGAGACGTCTCCGATGAAACATCCGCACGGGCGCGGGACCTCCTGGAGCGTGTGGGCCTCGGAAAACGACTCGACTATTTCCCCGCACGGCTTTCGGGCGGCGAGCGCCAGCGCACCGCGGTGGTCCGGGCCCTGATCAACAGGCCGACCCTCCTGCTCGCGGACGAACCCACCGGTTCGCTCGACCAGGACACGGCGGGCGAGCTGGGAGACCTCCTTCTCCGGCTGAACGGCGAGGAGGCAACGGCGCTCGTCGTCGTGACCCACTCCCCTGAACTGGCGAAACGCATGGACCGCGTGTTCCGCCTTAAGGGCGGTGTACTGCAAGAGGCTCCCCTTACCGGTTCCTGACCGCCGTTCAACCGCGCATTGACGCATACCCGCGAACACCGCAAGATTCGGCATGAGGATTCGAATGAATCGACTGAAACTGCTCGTCCGCAGCCTTGCGTATTACCGCCGGTTCCACCTGTGGACCGTGCTGGGCGCCATGCTGGGCACGGCGGTCCTGACCGGGGCCCTCGTCACCGGCGATTCTGTCGGGCGGAGCCTGCGCGGCATCGTGTTCGACAGGCTGGGCGGCGCCGAATCCGCCATGATGTCGGGCGACCGGTTCATCGACGCTTCCGCCGCGGACACCCTTGCCCGTGCGGCGGGCGCGCCTGTGGCCCCTCTGCTCCTGTCCCGTGGCATGGCTGTTTCCGGAGGCGGGGAACGCAGGGTGAACGATGTCCAGGTGACCGGGTACAACGAACATTTCCGCTCGCTGGGAGGGGGTGCGGTTTTCGGATCGCGCATCCCCGAAGGCTCCGTCATCATCAACACCGAACTGGCGGACCGTCTCGACCTCGACGCCGGCGACATGTTTCTGCTCAGGCTCCACGATCTGGATTTCATTCCGCAGGACATCTCGTGGACACCGGAGTCGGGCGCGGCTTTCGCTGAACGTGTCGCCGTGGCCGCCGTGGTTTCCCCCGATGAGCTCGGCGGTTTCAACCTGCGCGCGGAACAGGTCGCGCCGCTGACGGTCTTCGTTCCCCTGGGAGAACTCTCCCGGAAGATGGGCATGGAAGGGGCGGCGAACGTCCTCCTCGCGGGAAGCCATCCCGGAAGCCCCATGACCGCCGGCGACGTGCAGGCTGCGTTCCGGGCGTCCTGGTCGATCACCGACGCCGGATACATCCTGTCTCCGCTCGAAACCGGCGGGATCGAACTCTCGTCCGAACGCATCTTCCTCGACACCCCGGTGGTGAACGCGGCGGAACGGCTCTTTCCCGATGCGAAACCGGTTTTCTCCTATTTCGTCAATGACATCCGGCTGGACGGCCGTTCCACGCCCTATTCCTTTGTGGCCGCCTCCTCCGATCACGGCCTTTCGGGTGATGAAATCATCATCAACGACTGGCTTGCCGAGGACCTCGGCGCCCGACCCGGAGACCTTGTCTCCCTCACCTATTATGTCCTCGGCCCCACACGCGCGCTCCGGGAAGACACGGCCGAATTCACCGTGAAGGACATCGTTCCCGTCCGCGGCGCCTGGGGGGATCGCAGCCTGGCCCCCCGCCTTCCGGGCATCGCCGACGCCGAAAACTGCCGGGACTGGGATCCGGGCATCCCCATCGATCTGGACAGGATACGGGACCGGGACGAGGACTACTGGGACGAGTACCGGGAGACCCCGAAAGCCTTCATCTCCCTCGACAGGGCCCGAAGCATCTGGAAAAACCGGTACGGTGACCTGACCGCCATCCGTTTCGATGACGGCAGCGCAGAGAGCATCGGCGCAGCGCTCTCATCCGCCGTCGATCCGGCATCCCTCGGCTATGTGTTCCGCGATGTGCGCGCCTCGGGACTCAGGGCGAGCGCCGACGCCGTGGCGTTCGATCAACTGTTCCTCGGGCTGAGCTTCTTCGTCATCGCCGCCTCCCTGCTTCTGACCGGCATGCTCTTCGGATTCTCCCTGGAACAGCGCTCGGAGGAGATAGGCCTGTTCATGGCCCTGGGGTTCGGAAAACGCTTCACCGTGCGGCGCATGCTTCTCGAGGGAATGATCATCGCCGCCGCCGGGTCCGCCGCCGGAGTGCTTTCAGGCATCGCCTACACGGGTCTCATCATGGCTGCGCTGAAAAGCGTCTGGCGCGACATCGTGGGCACCTCAGCGTTGGAGATCCACGTCTCCCCGTCCACCCTCGCCACGGCCTTCGCTGCGGGCGCGGCCATCCATTTCATCGTCATCCTCATGGTGACCCGAAACCGGCTCAGGCGCTCCGCCACGGAACTCCAGAGCGGCGGCGCGGTCATGGAGGAAGTGGGCGCGGGACGTCAGCGGGCCTTTCTTGGGGCTGGTGTCGCGTGCACAGCTCTTGCCGTGATTCTCGTGCTGTCCGCCGCTGGAAAAGACGGCGGATATCCCGTGGCCCCCTTCTTTGCGGCGGGAGCGCTTCTGCTCGCGGGAGGGATGGCGTTCGCCGGTCATCTGCTGGGCCGTTTCGGCCGGGGAGCGGCCGGCCGCGTTCCGGGTATCGTCCGAACGGGCCTGCGGACAACCGCCCGCCGCCGCACCCGGAGCCTTACGGTCATCGGACTGCTCGCCATGGGGGTGTTCACCGTATTCACCGTGGGCGCCAACCGCCGTGTTTCCCTCGACGGCGCAGATCAGCGCTCGTCCGGCACGGGGGGATTCGCCCTCTTCTGTGAAACGTCCATCCCCGTCCTGCACGATCTGAACAGCGAGCAGGGCCGGAATGTCCATTCCCTCGGCGATATCGACCCGGAACGGTTCAGGTTCGTTCCCTTCCGCGTGCGCGAGGGAGACGAGGCAAGCTGCCTGAACCTCAACCGCGTGTCGGAGCCCCGGCTTCTCGGAGTGGAAACGGAGGAGTTGTCCGGTCGCGGGGCGTTCTCCTTCGCCGCGGTCATGGACGGCGCGGACACCGCCGATCCATGGAGCCTGCTTGCCGGAGACAGCCCTGACGACGTTGTGAACGGCATCGCGGACCAGACGGTCATCACATGGAGCCTGGGCATGACGGTGGGGGATTCCCTCCGCTACACCGACGAATACGGCCGGCCTTTTTATGTCAGGCTCGCCGCCGGTCTGGAGAACTCCGTCTTCCAGGGAAACGTCATCATTTCGAACGCTGCATTCACGCGGCGATTTCCATCGAACGCGGGCGCGCGTGTCTTCCTGGTGGACGCACCGTTCGCGGAGGCGGAAGAGACCGCAGAACGCATCGAATGGGCGCTCGGGGATCTGGGCGCGGAGGTGGAGAAAACCACGGACCGGCTCGCCCGTTTCAACCGTGTGGAAAACACGTATCTTTCCATCTTCCTCATTCTCGGGACCTTCGGCCTGCTCATCGGCACCATCGGCATCGGTATCGTCATCGCCCGGACCGTAGCCGAGCGCCGGGGAGAGCTGGCGCTCCTCAGGGCGGTGGGCTACAGTCCGAAGATGATCCACAGCCTCCTGATCGCGGAACACGCCTTCCTGGTGTTCGCGGGCATCGGTATCGGCATGGCGTCTGCGCTGCTCGCCGCCGTACCCGCCCTCCTCGGCCCCGGTTCGAAGGCTCCGTTCCTCACGACCGGGATCATGCTTGCCATCCTCGTCCTGAACGGCGGGCTCTGGACCTGGGCCGCCACGGCGCTTGTGGTACGAAAGGATCTGCTGCCGGCCCTGAGAAACGAATGAACCGAAATGAAAGGACTGAAATGAATGTATATCCTGAAGAAACGAAACGCGCTCCCGGACGGTCTTCACGCGCTGTCCTGACGATCATGATGACCGCGGCAATGGTTCTGATCTTGTTCGGAGCAGGCGCGGCACAGGGACAGGCGCAGGACACCGGATCGATGCGGTGGTGGCCCGGGTGGCGCGGCCCGCTGCAGACGGGGGAGGCGCCGCTCGGCAATCCGCCCGTTCGATGGAGTGAGGACGAGAACATCCGCTGGAAGATCAAACTGCCGGGGATCGGCCACGCCACGCCCGTGGTGTGGGGCGACACAATATTCATACTGACCGCGGTCCCGGCGGGAACCGGTGACAATGAGGGGATGGCAAGCCGTTTCTTCGGCGCGCTGACCGGCACGGGTTCGTTCAAATACGACATCATCGCCATCGACAGGAAAACCGGCGGCACGATCTGGCGGAGGACGGCGCGGGCGGAGCCCCCCCATGACGGGAAGCATGATGACGCGAGCTGGGCCTCGTGTTCCCCGGTGACCGATGGTGAGCATGTGATCGCCGCCTTCGGCTCGCGGGGCTACTATTGTTACGACATGGAGGGCAATCTTATCTGGGAGAAGGATTTCGGTGATCTCAGCATCAGGTTCAGCTGGGGCGAGGGCGCGTCCCCGGCCCTTTCCGGCGATCATCTCGTCGTAACCTGGGACCAGACGGGCAGATCGTTCATCACCGCCCTGGACAAGAGCACCGGCAGGGAATTCTGGCGCAACAACAGAAGCGACGGCACCTCGTGGACCACCCCGCTGATCGTGGAGCACGACGGCAGGCGGCAGGTCGTGGCCCCTTCCATACGGCGGACACGGAGCTACGATCTGCTGACGGGGAAGATCATCTGGGAAACCCTCGGCATGACCGCAAATCCCATCCCGACGCCGGTGGCTGCGGATGGCATCGTCTATCTGATGGGAGGATACAGCGGAAGCATCCTCCTGGCGGTCTCGCTCGACAGGGCGCGGGGTGACGCATCGAGCTCAAACGCCATCGTCTGGGACCATGCCCGCGACACGCCCTATGTCCCCTCGCCGCTCCTCTATAACGGGCGGCTGTATTTTCTCAAGAGCAACCAGCACATGCTCTCGTGCTTCGATGCGAAAACGGGCAGGGAGCATTATTCGCGGGAGCGGCTTGAGGGCCTGCGGGGGGTGTACGCCTCGCCGGTGGCTGCGGCGGGGAGAGTCTATGTCGCCGGCAGGAACGGCGCCACGGCGGTCCTCAGGGACGGGCCGGTGCTCGATGTCGTGGAGGTGAACAGGCTGGACGACCGGTTCTCGGCCTCGCCGGTCATCGTGGGCGCGGACCTCATCATGCGCGGCCATCAGTATCTCTACTGCATATCATCGGAAACATCCGGCCGGTGACACCCGCTTTCGGTGGGGGCGCGTGCGGGCCGTTCGATCCCGGACCGGAAGTGCGTAAATACAGCGACGCGGAATTGTTATTTTCCCGCGATATCATAGGCGTACAATGCATCGTCGTGCCGCACGTACAGCCGTCCCCCGCACACCACGGGATGGGCCCAGTACATGCCGTCACCGCCGCTGGGAACGTCGAATGCGCCCGCCTCGTCATAGGATTCCGCCGCCGCCCGCACCAGTTTCATCGTCCCCCGCTCCTCGAGCAGATAGAGCATGCCGTCCGCAAAGGTCAGCGAGCCCTTTCCGCGCTCCTTCCACCGTTCCCCGCCGGTCATGAAATCCAGACAGAACCAGCCGCGCTCGTTGTGGCCCGCGCCGAACAGGAAGCCGTCATGCAGGATCACGCCGCCGTGGTGATTGTCCATGAGTTCGGACTCCCAGACTTTCGCGGTCGAGATACGGCCGTCCGCGTCGTCGAGCCTGAGAAGCATGCTTCCCCTCCCATAGCCGCTGGCGACGAATACGTGTCCGTCGCGGTGAATGGGATCGGTGTTGTTCAGGGAACGCTGGCCCTCGCAGGGTTCCGTCCAGAGGGTTTTCCCCGTTTCCGCGTCGACGCCGTAGACGCAGTTCGATGACATGCCGATGAGCTGGACGCCGCCGCTGTAGTCCGCGGGCACGAGGGAGGAGTACCCCGCCTCGCCCGGAATGTCGTCATTGGTCCACACCGTATCGCCGGTCGTCTTGTCGAGGCATGCGATGAAGGCCTTTTCCCCCGCCGGATTGCAGTAGATGCGGCCGCCGCGGACCAGCACCGATTCCGCGTACCCGTACCCCGGGACCGGGGCGTCGAACCGTCCGGTCAGATCAACCGCCCACAGTTCATCCCCCGTTTCACGGGCGAACGCCGCCAGCCGTCCCGTCTCGCCCAGGTGATATACCACGCCGTCATCCACCGTGGGTGTGCTCCTGGCCCCGGTGTAGGACCGGGCGTGGGACATGATGGTGGCCCAGGCTCGGCCGTTGGTCCGCTCCCACACCCTGTCGCCGTCCAGGTCATGGGCGAACACACAGGTCCGGCCGTCCTTTTTCCCGGCCACGAAGACCAGGCCGCCGGAAACGGAAACCGTGCTGTACCCGTCCCCCAGACCGGTCACCTTCCAGAGCAGACGCGGGCCGCCGTCCGGCCAGGCCGTCAAAAGCCCCGTTTCAGCGGATTTGTTCGTGCGGCCGGAGCCGTGAAAGCAGGGCCATTCGGCGCGTTCCGAGCAGTTCGGTGAAAGCGGGCTGAGAAGCAGGGCACAAGAGAAAATAACGAAACAGGCGACGGAACGTGACAACGGTACATTCATACGTGGAATCTCCTTTTCACTTATAGAAAACCGGTTATCAAGTTAAGTCAGCACCATATTTGATAATAGCCCCCTCTCCCCGGCCCTCTCCCCCTGAAGGGAGAGAGGGAGCCCGATCCGTGGAGCTTTTCCTTCTCCCGCTTCGGGGGAAGGTGGCGCGGAGCGACGGATGGGGGCTTTGCAGAGAACAGCTGTATCATGTGTTGCTTATTGAACTGGATAACCGGTTATAGAACTCATGTCACCGGGCCGGACAGAAGGGCCCACGTTCATCACCGGGCGATGCAATACAGGTACCGATGCCCCCGCAGATAGAGCTCGTCGCCCACGATCACCGGCGAGGCGTCGAAATCGTCATCGAGGGTGTTGGTGGCCAGAAGGCGGTATTCCGGTCCATGACCGACAACCGCTGCGACACCGTCACGGCTCAGAAAATAGATACGGTCCCCCGCGCCCACGGGCGACGCGTCCTGGGTGCGGCTGGTGTTCATGCCGTATTCGTACGGTCCCCCGCGCCCACGGGCGACGCATAGACATCGCGGATGCCCTCGAGGCGCTGATTGGCATACCGCGGCTTTCCCGTGGCCACATCCACGCTGGTCAGGATGCCCTGATTGCTCTTGAGGAAATACAGCGCGCCGTCGTGCAGGAGCGGTGACGGCACATAGGGGGTGTCCTGGTTGTAGGACCAGAGCACGGCGTCCGAACCGTCGATGTCACCCTTCGCCGCAGACAGCCGCACGGCCCTGAGCGCGCTGCCCCGGTGTCCGCTGATGAGGTACGCCACACCGTCGGCCGCAACAGGGGAGGGAATCACGTTCGCCGTCAGCCCCTCGCCCTCCCAGACGATGGCGCCGGTCTCGAGATCATAGCTCCGGACACGGCCGGTGGCGGTGGTGATCACCTGGGGACGGCCGCCGACCTCGACCACGAGCGGCGTCATCCAGGATGTGACCTCGTTCCTGTTCTTCCGCCACAGCTCCTTTCCGGTGGCCGCGTCCAGGGCCACGATGAAGGACCGGCCCTCATGATCCCAGTTCACCTCCAGCGTACCATCGTGG
>CAYNWJ010000167.1:7107-8141 GCA_964400815.1 uncultured bacterium | reverse complement strand
TTGCCGCCGTGGTATATGGCGGAACAGCGGGCGGCCAGAATGACGGAAAGGGCGCCATGCCCTACACGCCGAAGGAACTGGAAATTCAACGGGGTCTCACCGCCATCGAGCGGGAGTGCATCGAATGCCACGCGAAGGAGGACCCGGGACGCATCGCCGACTGGGCGCGGAGCCTGCACGCCCGTTCCAATGTCACATGTCTGGACTGTCACAAGGCCGAGTCCATCGACAGGGACGCCCGGGACTGTCCCGGCACGGAAAAATACCGCGACCTCAAGATCACTCCCGTCGTGACACCCCTCGACTGCAGCCGGTGCCATCCCTACGAGGAGCAGCTGTTCACCGTGAGCAAGCACGCCCGCACCTGGAAGATCCAGGCCGAAGAGATCCAGGATCCCTGGCTCAAGGGCATGAACAACGACATCGAACGCGCCGTGGGGTGCTACATATGCCATGGTTCAGACATATCCTCGGGAGAACTCACCGTCGGGAACTGGCCCAATGCCGGCTGCGGGAGGCTCAATCCCGACGGTTCCCGGGGCACATGTGTCATCTGCCATACCACCCATTATTTCTCCATCGCCGAGGCGCGCAAGCCCGAGAACTGCGGTCAGTGCCACATGGGACCCGATCATCCCCAGGAGGAGATTTATTTCGAATCCAAGCACGGCAAGCGCTATCTCGCCGAAGGGGATGAGTGGAAATTCGATGCCGCTCCCGATGCCTGGGAGCCGGGCGAGAGCTATTCGGCCCCCACCTGCGCGGTGTGCCACATGGCCGGTGTGGGACCCCTCTCCACCACCCACGATGTGGGCGAACGCCTCAAGTGGGAGGCCCAGGCGCCGCTGACCATCGAGAACAAGGACCACGACGGCGGCGTGGCGCGCGGAAAGATGATCGTCGTGTGCCAGCAGTGCCACTCCCCGCGCTGGTCGGTGAATTATCTCGACCGGTACGACAGGGCTGTGGCCAACTACAACGACAACTACTTCGCCCCCGTGAAGAAGCGCATGGACGACCTCTATGCCGGCGAA
>CAYNWJ010000167.1:0-7097 GCA_964400815.1 uncultured bacterium | reverse complement strand
CGAAATCCTGACGAAATGGCCCATCTTCGACGAGGAAATCGAATGGGTCTACTACGAGTTCTGGCACCACGAGGGCCGTCGGGCGCGCATGGGTTCGGCCATGATGGGCCCCGACTATTCCTGGTGGCATGGCTTCTATGACCTCAAGAAAACCTACCAGCATTTCATGAAACTGGCGCTCGAGGCGGAGGAAAAGGGGCACGGTTCTCCAATGTATGTTCCCGGTTCCGGCGGGGAGAACCTCACGCCTGCGGACATCGCGCCGCTGCCCGGCGGCTGGGACGATGTGGAGCACCTGGAGGGCAGGCCATGAACGTCAGGATGTGAACCGGTCCGCCGCCGCCTCATCTTGCACCCGGCTGCGCTGGAAGCGTTTTCGTCTTTCATGATTTCACTCCTGGACATATTATGAAGCGGCTCATATATTTGTAGCATGAAACGCGAGCTGACCACATCCAACCGCCTCATTGCCATCGTGGGTATTTTCGCCGTTGTCGCGGTTCTCGACGCCGTCGTGCTCGCCTATGGGCTGAGCCTCGTCAGGAACGACGCCCGGGTTGTCAATTACGCCGGCATCGTCCGCGGTTCCATACAGCGTATTTCGAAATGCGAGTTCGGGGGATCGCCCGACGACGCCATCATCGACGGTCTCAACGATCTGTTCGACGATTTCGACGCCGGACGGTCAGGGCTCGATCTGCGGGGCTTCGACAGCGGGTTCAGGATGCGATTCGATCTCCTCCACCAGCAGTGGCACCGTGTGGAGGACGCCATTGCCGTCCATCGCGGCAATCCGGATGCGCAAACCGCCACGGCCCTCTTCGAAGAGAGCGAGACGGCGTGGGAGCTTGCCAATGACGCCGTTTTCGCGGCCCAGGAATCGGCCGAGACGAAACAACGCCTGTTCAAGTTTCTTTTCGTCCTCATCGTGATAAATGTGGCCGGTCTGGTCATCCTGGGCTTTCTCATCAGGAACCATGTCCGCAACCGGCTGGAGGTGCTGGCCCACCAGGACGCGCTCACCGGTGTCTATAACCGCCACACCTTCGACATCATCATCCACCGCGAGTTGGAGAAGGCTGAACGGTACGGCGGCGCTCTTTCAGTGCTGATGGCGGATATCGACCGTTTCAAGCGCATCAACGACACCCACGGTCACGAAACGGGCGACCAGGTGCTCGTCACCCTGGCCGACATCATCGAGAACACCATCAGAAAGAGCGATGTGCTGTGCAGGATCGGCGGCGAGGAATTCGTCATCATTGCCGCGAGCACCGACAGCACAAACGTCGCCGTCCTGGCTGAAAAAGTGAGGTCGGTGGTCGAGGAACAGGATTTCGGGGGAGTCGGGCGGGTTACGGTGAGCATCGGTTCCGCCACATTCGGTCAGGGCGACACGAAAGACAGTCTTCTCAAACGAGCGGATGAGGCCCTCTACCGCGCCAAGGCGACTGGAAGGAACCGGGTTGAAACCGACAGCGGGGAAGCATGAGACCGCAATGCCGATTGTCCGGCCGCCGATGATGTAATCAATTCCGCGTCATACTTCTCTGGGACATGTTCCCCCTGTCTATTTTCATCCCGCCGGACACATCCGTGAGAATGATCCCGTTTCCGTCCGATTTTTCTGTCGGGTGAATTCCGTTTCATTTGACTCGATGCATCGTCGTTTCATATATTGGTAGATTGAAACCGATACGCGTGTGTTACGGAATTCCTGCCCATGAACCTGATCGAGCTCTACAACTCAGAAATATTCTCGCTGGTGATCCTTCCGCTCCTGATATTCCTGTCGCGGGTCACCGATGTGAGTATCGGCACCATGCGGGTGATCTTCGTGTCCCGGGGATACAAGCTCTTCGCCGGGGTCTGCGGTTTCTTCGAGGTGCTGATATGGCTCACCGCCATGTCACAGGTCATGCAGCACATGACCAATGTCACCTATTACATCGCCTATGCCGCGGGATTCGCCACCGGCAATTTCATAGGCATGTTCATCGAGGAGAAGATCGCCCTGGGCACCGTCCTCCTCCGCGTGATCACCAAAAACGAACTCGTGGAGCTGACGAGATATCTCAAGGAACGGAAGTACGGCTACACCCTCCATGCGGCTGAAGGAATGTTCGGCTCGGTGAAGATCCTCTTCACCATCATTCCACGGACGGAGATCAAGGATGTGGTGACCTTCATCAAGCGGGTGAATCCCCAGGCGTTCTATACCATCGAGGATATCCGCTTCGTGAACGATCAGAGCCATTCCATCACTTCATCGCTGAGCCGTCACCGTCGCAACCGCATATTCAGCCGTCCCCTGCGCAAGGGGAAATAGGTCCCGGCAGCGGGTTTCCCGCCGCCTCCGCATCGTTGACCGGGGATCGAAAGGCGGCCGGGGCATGAGGCCGACCGATGGAAAATGGCCCCAAACGGACGGGTCTGCGATGAACAAACAGGGACATTTCACCAGTGTGTATCCGGCCGATCCCGATACGGGGGCCCTCATCGTCGAGCTCTCCCTGCCGAGATACGACGATTTCTTCAATCATCTGGACCCGTCGCCCCTTCGCAAGCGCGATCTGGCCCCCGATGTCAAGGACTACATCGCCGACTGCTCGGCGGAAATCCCCCTCACCCGCGAACTGGCCTTCACCATCCGGATCACCGGCGAGGAAGCGAATCCCGACCGCGAGCGGCAGCTGGAACAGGCCCTCCGCACCTTCGCCTCCCTGGAACAGTCGCTTCTCCTTCGCAGGCTCGCCATCAGGCGGCGCAAGGCAGTGACCTATTTCGTCATCGCCGTCGGGCTGATCACGGCGGGAGTGGTGCTCCGGAATACCGTGACGATCGACTTCCTCGCCTATCCCGTGTTCCTGCAGGGGATCGAGATCGGCGCCTGGGTCTTCGCCTGGGAGGCCCTGTCGATGCTGTTCATCGAGAGCGCCGACGAGCGCGACATGACACGCCGGTACGAACGACTGGAGCGCGCACGGGTCTATTTCGGCTGAGAAATCCGTTCCCTCCGGGCGCCGCCGTGCCTATATTTCACAAGGCCCCTGTTCGACCGTCCCGAACCACGGCACGACAACGGATATACGATGAACATACTCCTGGTCAACTGGATGGACATGGCCAATCCCATGGCGGGAGGGGCCGAGGTCCACGCCACCGAGATTTTCCGGCGCTTCGTCGGGCGCGGAGACCGTGTCACCCTTCTCTGCTCGGGCTTCGAGGGCGGCGCGGAGGAGGACGAGTATCACGGCATCCGCGTCGTCAGGACCGGGCGGCGTGAAACATACAACTTCACCGTTCCCCGCGCGGCCCGCCGTCTGCACCGGGCCGATTCTTTCGACCTGGTGGTCGAGGACATCAACAAGGTGCCGCTCTTCACCCCGCTCTATCTGAACGCACCGGTGATGGTGATGGTGCCCCATCTTTTCGGCTCCACGGTGTTCCGGGAGACGAACGCGCTGCTCGCCTCCTATGTCTGGCTCATGGAGCGTCCCATCCCCGCCGTCTATCGCTCGTCCGTCTTCGAGGTCATATCCGAAAGCACCGCCCGCGACCTCGAACACAGGGGCGTCGATCCCGCGCGCATCGAAACGGTCCATTGCGGCATGGACCACGACCGGTACACCGTCGATCCTTCCATGGCCAAGTTCGACCGCCCGACCGTGCTCTACGTGGGCCGTATCAAGCGCTACAAGAGCGTTGAGACGGTCATTCGCGCCATGCCCGTGCTCCGCGAAACCGTTCCCGGCGCCCGGCTTGCCGTGGTTGGCTCCGGGGACAACATGGACGGTCTCAAGCGGCTGGCCCGTGAGCTGGAGGTCGGAAACGCGGTGGAATTCACCGGCTTCGTCACGGAGGAGGAGAAGGTGGACTGGATGAGACGGAGCCACGTGATCGTCAATCCCTCGCCGAAGGAGGGCTGGGGTCTCACGAACATCGAGGCGAACGCCTGCGGGACGCCTGCGGTCGCCAGCGATTCCGACGGTCTCAGGGACTCGGTGCGCGACGGGGAAACGGGGCTCCTGTTCCCGTTCGGCGATCACGGGGCCTGTGCTGAACGGCTCGCGCGGCTGCTGAAAGACCCCGCGGTGTACGGGATATTCAGGGAGCGCGCCCTGGCCTGGGCGCAAACCTTCACCTGGGAGCGCGCCGCCGGCCGGACGATGGAGATCGTCGACGCGTTCGTGAAACCGGCTGTGAACGGGCGAAAGCCGCGTCATGCATATTTTCCGCGAGCACTATAGCAATATGAACCTCCAGAAAGTGAGGATACCATGAGACCTGTGAGATGCACTCCCGGGAGCGCTGTTTTCGCGACAGCCCTTCTTATCACTGTCGCCGTGGCCGGCGTGGCTGCGCCGTGCCAAGAGAGCGAACACCCCGTCCGCGCCCCGGAAGCGCTGCCCGGCACAACGGAAGACATGCTCGATCCCGGCTTCTGGATCTCCCGCATCGACAATCCTGACCGGGTGCTGATGACTGTTGAGGAGATCGGGGCCCTGAACGAAAAGAACGCGACACGCGTCATCCCCGACGACCATCCCTATGCCCGGAACATCGCCAGGATCGAACGGGACGGCCCGGTGTTCAACCGTATGGATCCCCTGGGGATCATGGGCGGCCATCCCGGTGACGAGGTGCGCGAGAGACTGGCGATAAACAACGACAGACTTCGTGAGGGAACGTTCTATGACAGGTGGGCTCTGCCCCTGACGGACAACAAGAAGAATGATTGGATCGATGCCGTCAATATTGACGCCGTCCCCGCCACGATCGAGCCGGAGTTCGGCATGATCGTTCGCCACACATCGGCGCGTCTCTATCCCACGGATGAACCGTCATACCGTATGCGGGGCTATCTCGACGACAACAATGTCACCTCGCTGGACATCGCCATGCCTGTCGCCGTCATGCATGCTTCAAAGTCGGGAGACTACTGCTTCGTCATGAGCCCCATCACCTGGGGCTGGGTGCCTTCGCGTGACATCGGCATCGGCAACGCCCCCGAGGTCGAGCGGTACAACGCCATGCGCAGGTTCGTGGTCTGCACACGGCACGAGGTCCCGCTCTATGCCGACAGGGATCTGGAGCGGCATAACGGCGCCCTCCGGCTGGGCGAGCGGGTTGCGATACGGTGGCGGCGGGGAATGAGCGAAGAGCCCGGGGAAAGCGGCCCTTACCACGTCATCGTCCCCGTGCGGCGCCACAACGGCCTTCTGGGATTCGAGGACTCCTGGGCGCCGCGCGGCGAGGGGATCAATGAAGGCTGGCTGCCCTATACGCAGGCGAATGTGATCGAGACCGCCTTTTCCATTCTCGGCAGGCCCTATGGCTGGCACGATTCCTGGAACGAGCGGGACTGCGGCGGGATCATGCGGGTGATCTTCAACTGTTTCGGGTTCACCCTGCCGCGCTACTGGTCCTTCGAACAGCTCTGCACCGACCATGCGCGGTATGTGGGGGATATCGAGGACGCCGCGGAAAAGAACCGTATCCTCGCCGGTCTCCCCGCGGGCGTCACCTTCACCGGGACCACGGGCCACATCGGGCTGTATCTGGGCACGGTGGACGGGAAACCCTACACCATCCACCAGTGCGGCTGGAACTACACACTCGATGACGTGGAATACAAGATGGCGCGGGTGGTGGTGTCGGACTACGAGAGCATCGGGTTCAACATGAAAAGCATCGGGTTCTTCTCGCCGATACTGCCATAGGGGGTTTTGCATACCAACAACTGCGCTGATGTATTGAATCCCCGCAGTCTTCGCGTTCCCATTGAAAGAGGGACTCCTCCGGCGTCCTGAAAGCCTTCTCCTTTCGATGAGAGTACCGTCGGCTGCATCATGTGTGGGCAAAAAACAGGCGGCGGGACCGCAATTTGAGCTTGCAGACGCAACCCCCCAAAAACCCAGCGGAAAGAATGACGATTGACCGACCGCCGTTTGAACCATGATTTATGGGATTCAAGGATTGACAGGATTGTAATCGTGGTTCATCCCGTAATCCCAAAAATCCCGGTTCAGAAACTGAAAAGCCTCGAAATATATGTTTATACCGGAAAATGGGGGATTATCAGTTTGAGCTTGCATATTTGCATTTATAATGCAATATTGCAAGCATGGAGGGCTCGTGATGAACCATGGATACATACAGCGCTCGCTCGAACCGGTCATCCGACGGGCCGCATCGGAGTTTCCCGCTGTTGTGCTCACCGGCCCCCGCCAGTCAGGGAAGACCACCCTGCTCAGGCATGTCTTCGGTGAAACATACCGGTACGTCTCCGTGGAACCGCCCGATATCCGTGAAGCGGCGGTCAACGATCCGCGCGGGTTTCTCGACATGCACCGTTCTCCCGCAATCATCGACGAAATTCAGAACACGCCGGAACTTCTGCCCTATATCAAGGAACGTATCGACGAGAACAGAAGCACGCCGGGCCAGTATCTTCTGACCGGTTCCCAGAACCTGCTGCTCACCGAGAAGATCACGGAAACCCTCGCGGGCAGGGCGGCCATGCTTCATCTGCTTCCTCTCTCGCAGCGGGAGCTCGCCGGTGAGCCGGAACGTCCGTTCCCGTGGGAACGGGATGGACATGCGGATGCCGAAGCGGAGGGAGCGGGACATGCGGAATTGTGGAAATCGTTTGTCCGGGGCGGATATCCCGAGCTCAACGCGTTCCCGGACCGTGACATGCACCTCTGGCACACAAGCTACATCCAGACCTATCTCGAGCGCGACATCAGGGGGCTTCGGCAGATCGGAGACCTGACGCTTTTCAGGTCCTTTCTCAGGACACTCGCTGCGAGAAGCGCGAACATCGTCAGATATTCCGATATTTCACACGATCTCGGCATGGCCCTCAATACCGTCAAGGCCTGGATATCCCTGCTGGAGGCGACGTTCCAGGTGATCGTCCTCAGGCCCTGGCACGTCAATATCGGGAAACGTCTTGTGAAGTCACCGAAGATATATTTCACGGATACGGGGACGTTGTGTCATCTCACCGGGCTGCGGGACCCCGAACATGCGGCTTCGGGACCCATGGGAGGACAGATCATGGAAACGGCCGTGCTGTCCGAGATCGTTCG
>CAYNWJ010000166.1:0-8188 GCA_964400815.1 uncultured bacterium | reverse complement strand
TTCCATCGGCGGCGGTGGTGTAATCTGGGCGCTTTGTTTCGCGGCGGGACTGCTCGATCTGGCGGGGTGCTTCATCGTGAAAACCATGCCCGCAGACATGCGGAACAACAGCGGTCATATCACGGGAAAGGGGAAAGCCATCATGGGAACAGCGGGCGCCATTATCGTTTCATGCGCGGTGTTGATCGCCGCACCCATCGTCTTCCATTACGAGAAACCCTACACGGAGGAAACGATCCCGGAGGGCATCGTGGGTACATGGCGGGGCGAAGCGCGGCTGTCCTGGCCGGAGGTGGACTACCGGGACCCCGAAGCCATGCTTCTCATCGAGATCGTCATCGTCCCGGACGGGAGTGTCACCGGCGTGACGGAAGGCTTTTCAGGTGCGGAGGGCCTCTCCTTCTCCGGCTGTACGGTGAAGAAGAACCGCGGGCCGGTCATGCGGAAGATCAACTTCTTCTCCGATCACATCGTCCGCGGCGAGCTCAAGGGATCGGTCGCTCCGAACGACAGCATCGCGGTGAAACCGATGTCCATGCCC
The DNA here is from genome assembly GCA_964400815.1 of uncultured bacterium. Taxonomy (GTDB): domain Bacteria; phylum Latescibacterota; class Latescibacteria; order Latescibacterales; family Latescibacteraceae. Next base: position 7,647 of record CAYNWJ010000166.1, on the reverse strand, counting down.
TTCAATATCGACGGTACATTGCAGGGAACCATTTTCTCCATCGATCACAAAGGCGGATCGCTTGAACCGCTCTTTTCACGCGTATACCTGGAAAAGATTGAATGATCCCTGCCGGGCGCACGAATAAAACAGGCGCGACCCCAGAGGACCGCGCCCGTTTTTATGTTTTTGCCGCGACTGTGTGGAACAGTTGAACGGGGCGTTCCCCGTGACACACGCCACCTGATCCGAAATCCGCCGGAATCCGGCGTCCAAGGCGGGCAATCGTCCTAATATTCTTTCGTAACCATTCCAGTCTGATAATCCATGGTGACCTGTTTCGGGTAGGAATACGTGGCCACCATTTCCCAAAAAGTGAATGACTTGATGAAGGTTTCCCCGTCGGTCTTCTTGAAAACCACAGTAACCCTCCACCTGTTTTCAAGTGTGTAGAAGACAAGTAATTCTCCTTTTTCAAACTCATAACCCAGAGGACCGATAGTATATTCATTATCGTAGGGAACGGCATTGGGGTCAGGGTATTCCCAGATTGTCATAGGGCACCAGAATGGTATAAATGCAGCCCACATGTATTGATCTATATATACCGCACTCAGGGTAACTTCTTCTTCATCGGGAACATTGACAATATATACATCAGCAGAGAATGAGCCCTGCTCTATGATCATTCCCTGAAGATCTTTTGTTATGGTGAAATCGCATGTGACATCACTGTCATCAACAGTAAAGGGGTTCGAATCATTCGTTTCGACCTTGACGAACATCGAATCCTGTGGTGGTACAACCAACAGCTTGTAGCTGCCGGGATCGACATCGGATATCGAATAATTACCATCAGGCTCAATGAAAGCCGAATCGACCACGGACCGCGAATATATCTGGTCGTAGGGCACACCGGCCGTATCGAAATCGGCGTTGGTGAGATATATCCTGTAATCATCGGTGGAAACATCGGTCGTCACCTTGCCGCTGACGGTGAAGGTCTTTTTTGTATCACCGTCATCTGAATCAAAAACACAACCGGCGACGGCGGTCAACGCAATAAAAAGGATGATCATGAACCTGCGCATTTCATTTCTCCTCGATTGCAACTGCCCATCAAAAGGCAAGCGACATTCACAGTGAGTTATCGGACACATGGCGTATCACAAGAAAGAATCGGAACAGAATAACTTATACGTGCAGCAATGAATCCTCATCAATGACTCCCGGAAAAATCGATCACCCACAGCTCCGAGGGCATTTCTCGGGTGCGGCGGTCCGGCGGCGGCGCCGGGACAAGGTTTACCCGTTCAGCGGGATTCTCCAGAAAATCCCCGGGGGCATCGGTAATGATTCTCGGATTTTCGAAAGATGAAATCACATGGGGGATGCCGTTTGCGGCCAGCGGCAAAGGAGAGTCCATGAGCTGGAAATGCAGATGGGGAGCGTCGCTGTTGCCGGAATTGCCCAGAAGACCCAATATCTGACCTCTCTTCACGCGGTCGCCCTCACTCACCTCCAGTGATCCGGGAATCAGATGGGCGTACATGGCAAACACACCGTTCCCCAGGTCGAGAACGACGGAATTGCCGTCGGCCTCCTCGAGCGTCGATTCGGGAAACCGCCCGGGAGTCTGATCGGGAAGGTTGTCCCTGATACTCACGACATACGCGTCGGCGACCGCAAGAAGAGGCTCGCCATACTGGACATAGCTTTCGTTCAGTGTTGCATCCCCTTCCACCATGGTGTTTTCGTCATTAATTTTCACATAATCGACGGCATGACGCTGGGACAGATACCAGACGCCATTGACGGGCAGCATGGCGGAGCGATGATACATTTCCGGTGAAACGGCAACCACCACCCAGTTCTTTCCCATCAGCGGCGGTGCTATTTCCACCGCCGGCCTCATATCCACCTTCAGAGGCGCGCCCGTTTCTTCCATGACCTCTTTCAAAACGATGTTCGTCTCATCCGGCCGAAGGGTAATGGAATGAAGAAGAACAGGCGGAACCTGCGATAAATCCTCGAAGATGAGATCGATAAGGATATAGGCGGTCTGAGACGCCTCCAGACGCTTTTCGCTTCCGGAAGATCCCGGCCGGTGCATCTTTTCCGCGATCATGGATGCATTCATGGTTGTCACGACGGAATTGTCCGCATCGTCGATCACCCGGAGGCTGTCCAGAGTCAGACCGGGGCTCACCGCGTTCGTCACGACCAGTTCGTACGAGAGATACACACGTCCATCGGACTGTTTCACCGGGCGCGCGGAGGAATTGACGGACATCAGAAGCGGAGTAAACTCCTGGCTGTCAGCGTATTCTCCTTCTCGAGGACCGGTGACTGACTCTTGAGAGCCGTCGTCACCGCATGCGGACAACAATAGGGCTGCGAGGCACAAGGCTGCCAACACTGAAAGATCAAACCTCATAATCGTTACCACCCATCAAGGTTGTACCTGCCGATTCCGGTGCGGTTCGCGCAAGGAAATTGTCGAATTTGTTGTCAAGAACAAAAAAACATATATCATATTATTTTCCAATTCAAGTGTTTTTTTCTTATATTTGCTTCGTTTTATCATTACAGAGTAAACATAAGGAAAAACGGGCGCGATCCCCGAGGATGGCGCCCGTTTATGGTTTTTGTTATGTCCATGGGCCTCAACGCAAACGGTGCACATCATCCCATCCCCAGTATTCCACGGGAGCGTATCCGTCGGGTTTGGTCTGGAGCTCGAGATTCTCGATGACGGGGGGATTGTTGTATTCGAGGGCGATGGTTTCCACATAGTCCTTGAACGCCTCGCCGGTGGTGGCGACGGGCCCCTCCGACCAGGCTGCGGTGATGAGATATTCGTAGGTCAGGTCCTCCGTCCTGGGGATGCGGAACGTGTGATTTCCCTGATAGGCGTTCACAAGGCGGTACTCGGGCTCGTAGTCGTCCTTCACCACCATGGCGATGCCGGCGAAGTCCAGGGTCCCGCGGTCACGGTCGATGGTCTCCGGGTTCGGGTCGATGACCTTCATGCTGTGGGAATTGGAGATGATGTAGCCGTCGCCGACGACCGACTCGTCCTCCTGCATGATCCTGCGGATGCCGCAGCCGAAATCGGTCTCGGCGTTCTCAGGAAAGAAGCTCTTGTAGACCACCTTGCAGGTGGAATAGTTCTTCCCGGCCCAGGCGGTGTAATACTGCTCGAGTTCGTATTCGCCGTTGCCCGAGCGCCAGTTGAGGGTGTGTGCGCGGACGATGCTGCGGATGGGCCCGCTGGCGACCACGTCGAACACGAAGCGGGTGTCATTGAGCGGCCCGGTCTTGCGGTGGGGGCCGAACATGGGACGCGACACCGAGTCGGGATCTGCGGGATGCTCGAACAGGCAGACGGCCCCGCCGCCGAAAGATGTGCTCACCGTCATGATGTCCATACCGCGGTCATATTCGAAATGATAGCCTGACATGTTGTTGGTCATGGTATAATAGCCGTTGAGCATGAGATCGCGCTTGGCCTGGATATCGACCCGCGTGGGAAAGAAGAGCTTCCAGGTGAGATATTCGGATTCCCACATGGCCACGGGATGCCGCGAATAGTCGCCGATCATTGCCAGGGTGCGGTGGGGATAGAGCCCCCGGTTGTTGTAGCCGACATAGACATAGATGGTCTTGGTCTCCCGGGGGCCGAGATCGGTCTGAAAGAAGAGCTCGTCCCAGACGCCGTCGCGGTCCAGATCATCGAGCTGATAATGGATATAGGCGCCGTTCTTCTCGCCGCGGGGCATATGACCGCCGAACATGAGCTTTTCCTCGCGGGTGGGTTCGGGCCGGGGCGGCATGTCCGGGTCAACGACAATTATCTCGCGGGGGCCGAAATTGGTGAAGGGCATGTCATGACGACTGATGACGACCGGGCATTCCTTCCGCTCGATGGTCAGGGGATTGCGGACGGTCACCTTCACGCGGGTCGAGGGGAAGTAGTTGCCGCCCTCCTCGTACCAGCCGTCCTGGCAGGGAGCTGAAGAGGCGGCCATGAAAACAAACAGCAGGGCGAGCGAAAAACGTACCAGCATGGATATGTCTCCTTTCGGCATTCCGATCGGTTTTTTCAGAACATCCCGTGGGGAAAATATAATCAGCATGTCCCGCCGAAGAAAGCAATACCTTGCCAACACGGTTTTCCGTATCGTATTCTTAACCTGACAACTGCACCGACGGTTCACGAACATCAAACACCGGAGAACGACATGAAAAGCAGGCGCGGATTTCTCAAGGCTGCGGCGGTGACGGGAGCGGCGACACCCCTTGCCCGCGTTTCGGAAGCAGCGGCGGGCGCTGACGATTACGGCAGGCTGCCCCGCGAGGTGAGGATCGCCACGGTGGCCCAGCAGGGACTTTCGGCGGATACGGTGGACGGCATGCTCGATCTGGTTTTCGAGCGCATGAAGGGATTCGAACGCATGAAACCGGACATCGTCTGCCTGCCCGAGGCCTTCCCGGTCACCTGGGTCACGGACAGGCCCTCGCCCTCCGACATCGCCGAGACGCCGCCGGGACCGATAACCGGGAGGTTCGCGGATTACGCCCGCAGCCATTCCTGTTATGTGATCTGCCCCACCTATACGAAGGAGAGCGGCAGGGTATACAACAGCGCCGTCCTCATCGACCGTGCGGGGAACATCGCGGGTGAATACCGCAAGATCCATCCCACGGCGGGCGAAGTCGCGGCCGGGATCGCGCCGGGTACTCTCGACGCTCCGGTGTTCGACACCGATTTCGGACGCATCGGCATGCAGATATGCTTCGACATGGAATGGTCCGACGGCTGGACCGTGCTCGCGGACAAGGGCGCGGAGATCGTGTTCTGGCCCTCGGCCTACGCCGGCGGTGTCATGGTAAACACGCGGGCGTACATGCACCGGTACGCCATGGTGTCCAGCACCCAGAAGGACACATCGAAGATCTGCGACATCGACGGCGCGGAACTCGCCCGCACGGGCCGCTGGAACGCCTGGGCCTTCGCCGAGGTCAATCTCGAAAAGGCATTTCTCCACACCTGGCCCCATGTCAGCCGGTTCGACGAGATCATCGACGCCTATGGTGCGAAGGTCCGCATCACCAACCACCACGAGGAGGAGTGGAGCATCATCGAGAGCCGCTCGCCGGAGGTGAAGGTGGCCGGCATTCTCAGGGAATTCGATCTCATGGACATGGACGAGCACCTGGCCCGCGCCGAACGGGCGCAGGATCGGGCGCGATGAATAATACTTCCACTGATTTCATGGATTGAAAGACAAATAGTATATCCGCGGATGACGCAATTGATCGATTTTTATTCTTTTTCGCGTCATTTGGCGGCCATTCGTGGTTATCTTGTTTTTTCAATCGGCGGCATATGTCTGTACAACTTCACTTGAAAGACGATCCCCGTATAATCATACCACTTGACAAGGCTTTGAGCATATTGTATATTATATACGCATAAGCTTAAATGCAATGGGGTGGTGTAATGGACGAAAAAAAGCTTGCCAGAATATATAAAGTACTGTCGGTGGAAACACGGGTCCGCATGATTCATCTCCTCAAGGAGCGTGCGCTTTGTGTAAATGCTCTGGCAAAATCGCTTGATATCACTCCTGCGGCTGTGTCCCAGCACCTCCGGGTACTCAGGAATGCAGACATAGTAATAGATGAAAAACGCGGCTATTTCGTCCATTATCATATCAACCCGGATACCTTATTCCAATGGCAACATTTGTCTTCGGAGTTGCTTGGCAGCGATGGCAATACAAAAACGCAAAATGAAGAGGGGTCAGACAATGTGTAACAGAGAAAAGAACTGTTGTAAGAAGCCAGAATATCTTAATGGAAAACCGCAAGATTGTTCACCAGATCGTATTAGAAAGTGTCACGGTTCTGAAAATGGCCATCCCTGCACAGACTCGGATACTAAAGGCAAGGAATCCAATTCATGAAGCTTGGCATAATCATCACCCAGACTGATCCGGAAACGGTCTTTAATGCTCTGCGATTGGCGCATTATGCTCTCGAACAAGGCGACGGGGTGCGTATTTTCCTCTCAGGCAGAGGCGTCGAGATTGACCAAATCGAAGATCCAACTTTCAATGTTAAGGGCGAGGCGCAGAAGGTTCTCGACGCCGGCGGTGTATTCCTTGCCTGCGGCACCTGCCTGAAACTGCGGGATTCGGGCGGTTCGGACATCTGCCCATTATCCACCCTGAAAGATCATTATGAAGTTGTACGTGATTCCGACAAGGTTATCACTGTTTAGAATGAATGGTTGAGACGAATATGGCACAGGTTGTCATTGCTGTGGAAGGATTGGCAAAAACGTTCGATCAGGTTCAGGCGGTAAAGGATGTGAGTTTTACCGTGCATGCCGGGGAACTGTTTGGTTTCCTCGGCCCCAACGGGGCTGGCAAGACCACCACGATCAACATGCTTACGGGGCTAGCGCGACCGGATAAGGGTATAATCTCGATCGGCGGTATGGAATGCACGAAAAATCCTCGCGCCGCTCAGCATCTGATCGGCGTTGTCCCTGATGAAAGCAACCTCTATCCTGAATTGACCGGCTTCCAAAACCTGGTATTCTGCGCTTCTCTGTATGGAATGAGGGAAAAGAAACGCATCGAACGTGCCCGCTCGCTGCTCGCGGAATTTGGTCTCGAGAAAGCCGCTGACCGTAAATTCGGCGGCTACTCGAAAGGGATGAAGCGCAAGCTCACAATTGCCGCCGGGATCATCCATGAACCGCCCATTCTTTTTCTCGATGAACCAACCACCGGCATCGATGTCGCCAGCGCGCGGCAGATACGCCAGTTGATCGACGATCTGCACCGGGACGGCACAACAATCATGCTCACCACCCACTATATCGAGGAGGCGGAGCGGCTCTGCGACCGCATCGCTTTTATCGTCGAGGGACGAATTGTCAGGATCGATACGATCGAATCACTGATGCAAGCGGTGCAGGGAAAGAATGTGCTTCGTTTTACCTTCGACACCTTTTCTCACGGTATTGAAAATGAGCTTGCCCCGGCCTTTCCCGATACTTCCATTGCCGTTGCACCAGGTAATGAATTGCGGGTGGAGTCCAGCGAGAAACTGTCGCTTGCGCCTCTTGTCGATTTTTTTGACAAACGAGGCATCATTGTTACCGAAGCCCGTCTTCTCCGGCCCTCGCTGGAAGACGTTTTTGTCAAGGTTACCGGCATTGAGACCGGCGCCATGAAAAGCGATAAAGAAAAGAAAGGAAGCAATGCATGAAATCATGGATTGCCTTCTGGAACATCCTTCTCAAGGATATGCGGACCTATTACCTCAAGCCGCCGAACATCAGTTGGGGACTCTTTTTCCCGTTCGCATGGACAGCGATGTTTTTTATAAAGTCCGGCAGCAGTATTGACGATCTCATGGCGGTGCTTCCCGGTGTGGTCGCCATATCGATTCTGTTCGGTACGACCTCCATGCTGGCGGTTACTGTCACCTTTGAGAAAAAGAACCGGTCATTCGAACGATTGCTTCTTGCACCGATTTCATTGGAACTTCTCATGCTGGCAAAAACATCCGGGGCGATACTGTTCGGAATAACCAATGCCTTTGTGCCGGTTATAATAGCATCTTTTCTCGTCGACCTTTCCGGAATGG
>CAYNWJ010000165.1:0-8215 GCA_964400815.1 uncultured bacterium | reverse complement strand
GGGGTGAGTTTTGATCCGGCTCGCGGCGGCACGTTGTCTCGAAGTGAATCGAACATGCCCGTCTGAAATATATATACCATTATTTATCGGGAACATAGAGTGCTTGGCAATAGATGAACCGGACACCATTGATGTCAATCCTTGAATCCCATTAATCATGGTTCAAACGGCGTACGGTCAATCATCATTCATCCCTCGTCGCCGGCATCGGTCACATGCGGTTTTTATCAATTGTTCACAGAATCTTTTCTTAATTGTATATTGGATGTAATGCCATACTTTATAATAGCTTATGTGTATTATCCGATGGGTTTACGGGGATTGCCAGGTTTATTCAAAAGGCGCATCGGGAGAGGATTGCGGTGAAGAAACGGAGAGAGGCATACGGGCGGAAAAGCAGGGCAAGCGGACGGGACGAGGTCATGGACGCAGTTCATCACCCGCCATGAGCGGCCCTGACGAAATCGGCGAGATCACCGCGTCCAGAGGTGTCCTCCAGATGGTTTCCCACGACCACGAAGGACGCGCCAGCCGCGATCTTCGCGCGAACGTCGCCGGGAGTTCGAATGCCGCCGCCGGCGATGACCGGAAGGGAGACCGCCCCGGTCACAGCTTTCACGATCTCGTCCGGCACCGTTCTCCGGGCGCCGCTCCCCGCCTCGAGATAGACGAGCTTCATGCCGAACATCTCGGCCACCATGGCATGAGCGGCTGCGATTTCCGGCTTGTCCGAGGGAAGCGGCTTCGTGTTCGACATGAATTCCACGGATGTCATGCGGCCCGATTCGATGAGAAGATACGCGGTGGAGATCGCCTCGAGCCCCGCGCTCCTGATGAGCGGCGCGCTGCGGACCTGCTCTCCCACGATGAATTCGGGGTTACGGCCGGACAGGAGCGACAGGAAGAGAATGGCGTCCGCCTCCTCGGCCACCTGCCCCTTTTCGCCGGGAAAGATGACAACGGGAATATCAACCGCCTCCCTGATCTCGGCGACATATTCGTTGAACCCGTTGCCCATCATGAGGCTTGTTCCAACCAGGATGGCGTCCACGCCCTCGTCACGGCACCGGCGGGCGTGGTCGGCCACGGTTCCGCGCGGCGACCTGTCGGGATCGAGCAGGGTCAAGAATCCGGCCCCCTGCTCTTCCTTTATCCGGTAAAGGTAATCGAGTACGGATGTTCCGCGCGTGTGGCTCATTTCGGTCTTTCCGGAATCCCCGCCGGGATTCACTTCGCCAGCATCTCCCCAAGGATTTTCGGGGCGGACGCCAGCGCTTCGTCGAGTTTCGTTTCATCCTTGCCGCCGGCCATGGCCAGATGGGGCCTTCCACCTCCGGAACCGCCGACAACCGCGGCTATCTTCTTCACGATGTCACCCGCCCTGAGAGCGCGTTTTTCTATGAGATCGTCGGTCACCGTAACAACCACCGAGACCTTGCCGTTCATGGCCGAGCCGATGACGCCCACCCCGCTGCCGAGCTTCTCGCGGATCGCGTCGGCTGCGGTCTTGAGCTCGTTGGCGTCCTCCACGTCCATGCGTGACCAGGAAACCGTGACACCGTCGATTTCGGCGGTGTTCGAAAGCAGGTCCGCCCCGCCGAACGCCCCCTCGGTCTTGAGGCGTCTGATCTCCTTTTCCAGTTCGCGGATACGGTCGTTGAGGCCGCGCACCCTGTCCGGCAGCTCACCCGGGGAGGCATTCAGTTCACGGCCCATTTCAGCGACGACCTCACGCTCGTGCGCCGCCATCTCTATCGCGCACATCCCCGAAACCGCCTCGATGCGCCTGACACCCGCGGCCACGGAAGACTCGGAAACGATCCTGAAGGGCCCGATGCGCCCCGTCGCCGAAACATGCGTCCCGCCGCAAAGCTCGCTGGAAACGTCCCCGATCTGCACCATGCGCACGATGTCGCCGTATTTTTCGTCGAACAGGCTCATCGCCCCCTGCTTGCGGGCCTCCTCGAGGGTGGTCTCGCGGACGGTCAAGGGGATATCCTCGAGGACGGCGGTGTTCACGAACGCCTCGATCCGTCCCGCCTCCCCAGGCTTGAGGGCGGAAAAATGATTGAAGTCGAAACGGAGCCGCTCATTGTCCACCGACGATCCCGACTGCCGCACATGGTCGCCGAGCACGTCGCGGAGCGCCGCCTGAAGAAGATGTGTGGCCGAATGATGACGCTCCGTGGCCCGCCGCCTGTCGGCATCGATGGCGAGCACGGCCTTCGAGCCCGTGAACTTCCCGGCATCGAAACCTGATCCGTCAACCGGGGTGCAGACATGCACGCGTCCGCCGCCGGGTTCGTCATAGACATCGTCAACCGAAAGCCGCACGGAACCGTCCGCCGAAACGATGGTCCCCCGGTCGCTCGCCTGCCCGCCCGACAGGGCATAAAAGGGCGTGGAATCGAAAACGAGTTCGACAGCGTCGTCATCGAGGGAACGCCACCTGAGGAGCGCCGCCTCGGATGTATCCACTTCGTAGCCGGTGAAGTCGGTCCCGCCGCCATCGCCCGCGACCTCGTTCCATGGACGGTCATCATCGCGTCCGCCGCCGAAAGAGGATGCTTCCCGGGCGCGGCGTCTCTGTTCCTCCATGGCGCGCTCGAAACCGGCCATGTCAACCGCCATGCCTTTCTCTTCCGCCATGATGCGGGTGAGGTCCACGGGAAAACCATAGGTGTCATAGAGCCGGAACGCGTCATCCCCCTCGATGACCCTGCCGCCTTTTTCACCGATCCCGGCGACCAGGCTCTCGAAGAGATCGATGCCCTGGTCGAGGGTCTTGAGAAACCGCTCCTCCTCGCTCTTGACGACCATGGCGATATAGTCCGCGCGCTCGGCGAGCTCCGGATAGGCGTCGCCCATGTGCCCGACCACATCGTCGACGAGACGGTGCAGCATGGGCTCGTGCACGTCCAGTTCACGGAGATAGCGCGATGCCCGCCTGAGAATACGCCTGAGCACATATCCACGCCCCTCGTTCGAGGGTATCGCGCCGTCGGCGATGGCGAAACCGAGGGTGCGTATGTGGTCGGCGGCCACGCGGAAGGGCATGCCCGTCTTCTCGTCGTAGGTTTTGCCGGTGAATTTCTCGACACGTTTGACAAGGGAACCGAGAATGTCCGTCTCGAAGATATTCTCCCTGCCCTGTTTGATCATGGCGGCCCGCTCCAGGCCGAGACCGGTGTCGATGGAGGGCTTGGGAAGGGGTGTCATTTCGCCTGATTCGCCGCGGTTGAACTGCATGAACACCAGGTTCCACAGCTCGAGATACCGCGGGGCGTCCTGTTCCAGGGAAACGTAGGGATCGTCGGGGCCATACTCCCTTCCCCGGTCGATATATATCTCGGAACAGGGTCCGCAGGGACCGGTCGGCCCCATGCTCCAGAAGTTTTCGTCGTCGCCCTCCTCTATGTTGCCGAAACGGAGGATGCGCTTCTCCGGCACGCCGATCACGTCCCGCCAGATGGCGAACGCCTCGTCATCAGTCGTGTAGACGCTGGGCCAGAGGGTATCGGGATCGAACCCGAGCTCACCGGTCATGAGCTCCCACGCGAACGCGATCGCCTCTTCCTTGAAATAGTCGCCGAAGGAGAAGTTGCCGAGCATCTCCAGAAAGGTGCCGTGGCGCGTGGTCCGGCCGACCTCATCGAGATCGTTGTGCTTGCCGCCCGCCCGTATGCATTTCTGGCAGGTGGTCGCCCGGGTGTAATCACGTTTTTCGAGGCCCAGGAACACATCCTTGAACTGGTTCATGCCGGCGTTGGTGAAAAGAAGGGTGGGATCTCCCCAGGGTATCACCGGTGAGCTCGATACCCGCGTGTGGCCCTTCCCCTCGAAAAAGGCGAGGAAGCATTCTCGTATTTCATTCGAAGTCATCCACGATACTCCATGTCGTTTGTATGGTATGACGGACGATAAACCGCGGCCGTGTCGCAGGCGATTCCGCGGACCGTCTCATGTCTCACTCGTCGTCTTCTGCGACCGGCTTCGCGGGCTCCTTCTCGGGTGTGATGCCGGTCGTGCTCCTGATCCCGGAAATGATCTCCTTCAGGATATCGGGGTTTTCGCGCAGGAAGAGACGGGCGTTCTCCCGTCCCTGGCCCAGGCGCTCGTCCTTGTACGAGAACCAGGCCCCGGACTTCTCGACGATGCCGTTTTCCACGCCGAGATCGAGGGCGTCCCCCTCCCTGCTGATGCCGGTGCCGTCGAACATGATGTCGAATTCCGCCACTTTGAAGGGCGCCGCCATCTTGTTCTTGACCACCTTGGTCTTCGCGCGCATCCCCACGATGGAATCGCGGTCCTTGAGGGAGGCGACACGCCTGATGTCCATACGGATCGAGGAATAGAACTTGAGGGCGTTTCCTCCCGTGGTGGTCTCCGGATTGCCGAACATGATGCCGATCTTCATGCGGATCTGATTGATGAATATCACGCAGGTTCGGGAGCGTGAAATATGGCCGGTCAGCTTGCGGAGCGCCTGACTCATGAGGCGGGCCTGAAGTCCCACGTGGGCATCGCCCATGTCGCCCTCGAGTTCGGCCCGGGGCACGAGCGCCGCCACCGAGTCGATCACGATGACATCCAGCGCACCCGACCTGATCAGGGTATCGGCTATTTCGAGGGCGTCCTCGCCGCAGTCCGGCTGGCTGATGAGCAGATTGTCCACATCCACGCCCATGCTGCGTGCATAACCGGCGTCGAGGGCGTGTTCGGCGTCGATATACGCCGCATATCCGCCCATCTTCTGGGCTTCGGAGACGATGCTCAGGGCAAGGGTCGTCTTTCCCGACGATTCCGGTCCGAACAGCTCCACGACACGTCCGCGGGGAACGCCGCCCAGGCCGAGGGCGGAATCGAGCGCCAGCGCTCCCGTGGGAATGGCATCGACCGCCACTTTCACCGATTCGTCCCCGAGCTTCATGATGGAACCGCGCCCGAACTGTTTTTCGATCTGGCCGATCGCCAGCTTGACCGCTCTATCACGTTCCTTTTCGTTCAGATTGTTCTGCGCCACCGGTTCCCCCTTCACTGACTCGTTGGTTCATCGACCGCACCGGACGGAGCCGGCGGGCATGTCACCCTCACGGTCGTATTGTTTCCTATCATGATGGACACGCATTCCTGCATTCAATGCCGGCCGGAACAGGCGGAAAGCGCTTCTCACTCTTCCCCGAACGGGCTTTCATGCAGAGCTTCGTACACCGGTCCCTTCGGCGTGAGTGTGCTCTTGATCACGCGAAGACCGCCGACATCGAATGTCACATGGTCGAAATCGATGATGTCATCGGGAATATCGACCCGGCGGTTCCTCCGCACCCTGCCGATGGTGAGATGGGGAGAGAACGGCTTGTCGTCACGATCGAAGCCGTGCTCCTCGAGACAGGTCTCGAGGTCCTGGAATATCTCGAGCAGCCGCTCCCCGCCGCCGTCGGCGCCCAGCCAGAAGACCCGCGGCTTCCGCTCCGACGGAAAGAATCCGATGCCGCCGATTCCGAGGGTGAACGGCGAAAACTCGGCCGCCGTGCTGTCAACACACCGCCTGACCGCCTCCAGGCCGTCTTCGGATATTTCCCCGAGGAATTTTATGGTGAAATGAAGGTTGTCCGGGCGCACCCACTTGACACCATTGTCGAACCCGGAGCTGAGCTGTGACACATAGTCTCCAACCTGCGATTTGACACGATCCGGCACTTCCACTGCGATAAAGGTTCTCATTCTATTGGTTCCCGAAACGTTTGAATTCATTGTTCACGATAAAGCGTCTCACCTCATCGAGGACCGACTGGGCCATTCTGTTCTTATTAATAAGCCGATCCTCCACGAATTGCAACTTTTTTGTAACCGTTTCATCACCGGCGGAAAGCCCCATGAACATCAATCCCACCGGTTTTTCAGCGCTTCCCCCCCCCGGTCCCGCGATGCCGGTGGTGGACACCCCGATATCGCTGCCGGCCCGCCGTCTCACACCCTCCGCCATCGCTTTCACCGTTTCGGCGGACACGGCGCCGTGACCCGCGATGACAGCCTCACCGACACCGAGGATTTCGATCTTGGCCTCGTTCGCATAGGCGGTGACTCCAAGCAGAAAATATGCCGAGGAGCCCGGGATATTGGTCAGGCGATGCGATATGAGCCCGCCCGTGCAGGATTCAGCCACGGCGATGGTGAGGTCCCGTTCAATCAGGATGCGGCCGAGCGCCTCCTCGAGCGGTTCCCCCGCTGTGGAAAAAACCCTGTCGCCGAACATGGCGCATATCCGGTCGCGCAGTTCCACGGCACCGGCGGGAGCTAAGTCCCGTGTGGCGATCCTGACCTCTATGCCCGAATAATGGGGATAGAACGCCAGGGCCTCGGCCGCTCCGGGCAGGTCCTTCACCCCGTCGAAGAGCTCAGATTCACTGATGCCGGTCAGGCTGACCGTCGCCGTGTCGATCCGCGGTGGTTCATACCGTTCGAGAACGCGGGGCATGATCACATCGGTGAAGATGGCCCGCATCTCACGCGGCACGCCGGGCATGAAGTACGCCTCGGTTTCCCGCCTTGTTCCCGCCGCCGCATTCCCCGGCGCAAGGAGCCGTACCGCCGGCGCCGTCCCCATCGGATTCTCCAGAACAAGCGAACCTTCGGGGAGCATCGCCTGCCTGCGGTTGGACCCGCTCATGAAGCGTCCCCTCTTTTCGAACAACGCACGGATGCGTTCGAGGACATCCTCATGGAAAACCAGGTCCCTGCCGAAGGCGCGGGCGGCGGCCTCGAAGGTGATGTCGTCAGAAGTGGGGCCGAGTCCGCCGGTCACGAGCACCAGGTCCGCGCGGGCGGCGGCAACGGCGAGGGAATCAGCCGCTGCATGGAGATCGTCGCCGACCACGCTCACGAACGATACGCCGAAACCACGGCCTGCAAGCGTTTCGATCATGAACGGCGCATTTCTGTCAGCCGTTTTCCCCGCGAGGATTTCGTTTCCAACAACCACGATCTCAATTACAGGTGTGCTCATCACTACCGCCGGTATGTGATTGCATCGAAAGTATTCATATCGTGGGAGCGGCGAAGAACGCACCAGTCAGCCGCCGCACCGTCCCATGCCGCGATGACGGCTCGATCCCACGCTCCCGTTGTCATGCCGAATGCTGTCATGCCAGTACATGAAGAATAACGCGCAGGCAGATGTTCGCAAGAATTCCCGCCGCCACATCGTCGTTCATCACGCCGTAACCGCCGCGCGCTTTCTCGAAACTGCGTACGGGCGGTGGTTTCAGCACATCGAAGGCCCGGAACAGTATGAAACCTGCCCAGACGGTGAACATGGAAAGCGGTATGAACAGGACGGCCACGAGCATTCCAACAACCTCGTCGATCACCACACGGCCCGGATCATGACCCCACGCCCGCTCGCACTCGCCCGCCGCCCACACGCCGATTCCATAGAGGATGACCGCGAGCCCCGCGAGCACCAGATGCGTCCGGGGAAGGGACACGAACGGATGAAGGACATGCCACACGACGGGGATCCACAATGAACCGAAGGTCCCCTGGGCCACGGGCGCATACCCCACGAACAGCGCCGTGGAAACCACGCGCGCGGCCGGATGGACATCCCCGCCACGCTCTTGTCCGCCGGCGGTGACACCGTCCTTGAGAATGCCCGATTCGCGGAGAAATCTTTTCAATCTGTCGAACATTCCCTCTCCCGGAGCCGGCTGATTGGTGACGAACCGGGCTGAAACCGTGCGGAAGACCGCAGACATGGCGAAAGAATGGCGGAGTGTCCACATCCGTTCCGGTCATGCAGGCTGTTACGCCGACTTTCTGCCCAGCAGGTAGCCCGCCCAGGAATACAGGGTGAACACAACGGCCACGCCCACGAGCCCGTTGAAGAACATCCGAAGGCCATCCATATTCGTCAAAGGGCCGTCATATCCCATCCTGAGGGCGATGATGCGCGCCCCGGTGAAGACGATGATGGTGATGACCACGGTGAGCTGGATGGTGGTCTTGAGCTTTGCGTTCCCCGAGGTTTTCAGTTCCGCTCCGCGGGCGATGGCCACCACACGCATGACCGTAACCCACACATCCCTGATGATGATCACCCCCACAAGCCAGATGTTGACCAGACCCATGATACAAAACTGGGCGAGCGCTCCCACGACGAGAGGCCCACACCTTGCCGATCCTGCCGCCCGTCGGCCACGTCGATGGGCCCCTC
>CAYNWJ010000164.1:0-8223 GCA_964400815.1 uncultured bacterium | reverse complement strand
GCGGCCGCACTATCGGGGCCGGCGTGGTTGCAAGCATTATCGAATAAACGGAGCGACACACGTGGCTGGTCAGAAAATTCGTATAAAGCTGAAGGCTTATGACCATGCGTCGCTCGACCACTCGAGCGACGAGATCGTCCGGACGGCAAAACGCACCGGCGCCAGGATTTCGGGTCCGGTTCCCCTGCCGACGAAACGATCGATCTATACGGTCCTCAGGAGCCCTCACATCGACAAAAAATCCCGCGAGCAGTTCGAAATGCGGATTCACAAGAGGCTGATCGACATATACGACACGAATCCGCAGACGGTCGATTCGCTCATGAAGCTCGACCTTCCGGCGGGAGTCGATATCGAGATCAAGTTGTAAGGTATCAGTTCACATTTCGGGAGGGGCGCGGGTGACAACCCGGACGCTGTTCCCGGATCCGACACTACGGAATGAGAACGATGATTGGATTGATTGGCAAGAAAATAGGAATGTCCCAGTTCTACAACCAGGATGGCGTGCTTTGTCCGGCAACGGTTCTCGAAGTCGGCCCCTGTCCCGTGATCCAGGTGAAGAACCAGGATGGAAATGACGGATACAATGCCGTCAAGGTCGGGTTTGGAGAGACGGACAAGGTCTCCAGGTCCGTCCGGGGCATCTGTGAAAAGGCCGGTGTTTCGGGACACAAATACCTGAAGGAATTCCATGTCGAAGACACGAGCGAATACGAGACCGGATCGGTGCTCGATGCCGCCTTGTTCGAAGTCGGCGACAAGGTCATGGTCAGGGGTGTCACGAAGGGCCGTGGTTTTGCGGGTGTCATCAAGCGGCACAAATTCAGCGGCGGCGACGATACGCATGGATGCCGCGCGAATCGCATTCCCGGTTCCATCGGCGCGTCGGCCGACCCGTCGCGCGTGTTCAAGGGGAAGAAAATGCCCGGCCAGTATGGCGCGAAAAATCAAACGGTCAAGGGGCTCGAGGTTCTTCTGGTCGATCCCGGGAAGAACGTGATCTTCGTCAAGGGAGCGGTGCCGGGAGCCAGGAACGGAATCGTGTACGTCACCAAACAGCCGTAACATGCGGCGGACGGCCCGGGCGCGGGACGCTCTCGTGAAGAGCGGCCGGAAGCGTCACGGTCGAATCGATACATGAGGTAACGATGAAAACGGTAACAGTGTACAAACGGGACGGGAGCGAAGCCGGATCGATCGATCTTCCGGATGAAATCTTCGGCATCGAGCCGTCGATGGTCGCGATTCACCAGGCCATCAACGCGCATCTCGTCAACAAGCGCCAGGGCAACGCATGCGCGAAAACGCGCAGCGAGGTGGATGTGAGCAAGCAGAAGCCGTTCCGCCAGAAGGGTACGGGCCGCGCCCGCTCCGGAAGCGCGAATTCCCCGGTCTGGGTCGGCGGCGGCGTCACATTCGGCCCCAGGCCCCACGATTACAAGCAGCGCATCAATCGCAAGGTCCGCAGGCTCGCGCTCAAGAGCGCATACAGCCTGAAGGCTTCCGAGGACAGGATAAAGGTTGTCGAGGATTTCGATCTCGATGAACCGAAAACGAGAGAGATCGCCGGCATGCTCAAGGCGCTTGGTCTCGGCGGCGAAAAGACCATCATGCTCCTCGGCGGCAAGAGCGACGTCATCGTCAAGTCGTCGCGCAACATCCCCAAAACGAGCGTTGCGCTCGCCCGGGAAGCACATGCCTATCAGATCATGAATTCCGATGTGGTCCTCTTTACCAAGTCGGCGGTCGACAGGGTGTGTGAAGTCTTCCAGGAAGGAGCCGCCACGTCATGAAAAATCTGAAATCCATCATTCGCCGCCCGATCATCACCGAAAAGGCCACGTGGTTGAAGGAGAATTCGAACAAGTATGCCTTCGAGGTCGAGAAGAAATGCAACAAGATCGAGATCAAGAAGGCCATTGAGGAACTGTTCAATGTCAGCGTACTCGATGTCCGCACCTATTCCACGCATGGCAAGGTTCGAACGAGGGGCCGGTTCAGAGGTAAAAGGGCAGACTGGAAACGGGCCATCGTGACGCTGAAGGACGGCGATTCGATAGAATTTTTCGAGGGTGTCTGACACTCGGGTTCAGGCGGAAGGTACGGCTGATGCCGTGCATGCGCTCGCCGCATGGTGAGAGAAGAACATAAACGCGAAAAGAAATGCAGGGTACGTCATGGCAATCAAGACATACAAACCGAAAACACCGACACAGCGCTTCAAGGCGACGTCCGATTACAGCGATCTCTCGAAGGTCGCTCCCGAGAAGTCGCTTCTGGAGCCCAAGAAGAGCAGCGGAGGCCGCAACTCGAAGGGCCGTGTGACGGTGCGCAGGCGCGGCGGCGGCCACAAGCGGCATTACCGCGTGATCGACTTCAAGCGCAAGAAATTCGGGATTCCCGCCCGTGTCGATTCCATACAGTACGATCCCAACCGTTCGGCGCGCATCGCATTGCTCGTGTATGCCGACGGCGAGAAGACATATATGCTCGCTCCCGACAGGCTCGGTGTGGGCGACACGGTCATGAGCGGTTCCGAGGCCGAGATCAAGGTTGGCAACGCGCTTCCTCTCTGGCGGATTCCTCTCGGCTCGATGGTCCATGCCATCGAGATGAAACCGGGCAAGGGCGCCCAGATCGCCCGCAGCGCCGGCGCGGCGTGCCAGATCATGGCGCGCGAGGAGGGCATGGTCACCATCAAGCTGCCTTCCAATGAAATGAGGATGTTCGACGAGAAATGCATGGCCACCATCGGCCAGGTGGGAAATCTCGACCATTCGAACGAGAACTGGGGCAAGGCCGGAAAAACCCGCTGGATGGGACGCCGCCCGAAAGTCCGCGGCGTGGTCATGAACCCGGTGGACCATCCCCACGGCGGCGGCGAGGGACGCACCTCCGGTGGCCGTCATCCGGTCACTCCCTGGGGCGTTCCCACCAAGGGATACAAGACCCGGAAGAAGAACAAGAAGTCGAGCAGGTATATCATCAAGCGCAGATAGTCCTCAACGGCTGCCGGCGCAGGCGGCCTTCAGCGGGGGCATGTCCCGGAAGCGCGGGTGCGCTCCCGGGACGGACGGAAGCATTAACGATTCGGAGGAAACGGTATGGCGCGGTCGATCAAAAAGGGACCGTTTATTGACGATCACCTGATGAAAAAGATCAAGGACATGAACAAGCGGGGTGACAACAAGGTCATCCAGACATGGTCCAGGCGTTCGACCATCACGCCGGAATTCATCGGGCACACGATCGCGGTGCATAACGGGAACAAGTTCATCCCGGTGTATATCACCGAAAACATGGTCGGGCACAAGCTCGGCGAATTCGCTCCGACGCGGACATACCGCGGGCACAGCGGCAAGCTCGTTGAACGCGCGGTGAAGTTCAAATAAACACGGTTCGGTCCGGAAAAACACGACAACGGGAGACGTAACGTAAGGGGTGTGCGCCCGGAATGGGGCGACGGTGCTGAAAAGCCGGCTTGCGGGTGCGGACTTCCGGAGCTAACAGATAAACGGGACAGGGTATTATTATGCAGGCAGTTGCAAAAGCGCGGTATATAAGGAGTTCCGCCCGCAAGATGCGTCAGGTGATGGACCTGGTCCGCGGAAAGAACGTCGAGGACGCGCTGAACATTCTCAGGTTCACGCACAAGAAGGACGCCGTCCTTCTGGAAAAGATCGTCCGCAGCGCCGTGGCGAACGCGCAGAACATTTACGGCGATCGCATCCACGACCCCAACGAGCTTTCGATCATCGAGGCGCGTTGCGACGAGGGGCCGACCCTCAAGCGGATCATGGCCCGCGCGCTGGGACGTGCATACCGGATCCGTAAACGGACCTGCCACGTGGAAATAGTCGTGGCGACGGAAGAGGAAGAGGAATAAAACGGCCACCCGCGGGTTGTTCAGGAGCGGCCGCTTTCTGATAAAGTCGGTGTCGGAAACGATGCCGGTTGGAGTGAAATAACAAGGGGGTTACGCACTTTGGGTCAGAAAACGCATCCCATAGGTTTCAGGCTCGGCGTCTCGAAGACGTGGAGTTCGCGCTGGTTCAGCGCACGTGATTTTTCAGAGAACCTGAAAGAGGACACCAGCCTCAGAAAATACATCATGAGGCGCCTTGCGCGGGCGAGCGTGTCCAAAGTCGAGGTCGAACGTCGCACATCCAACGAGATCACCGTAAACATCCACACAGCCCGTCCCGGCATCGTTATCGGCCGAAAGGGTTCCGAGGTGGACAAGCTCCGCGACGAGCTCAAGCTTCTGACGAAGAAGGACATCTATCTGAACATCGTCGAGGTGAAGCATCCCGAGCTGAACGCCAAACTGGTGGCCGAAGGCATCGCCCGTCAGCTCGAACAGCGTGTCAATCACCGGCGCGCCATGAAGAAGGCGGTCACCTCGTCGATGCGTCTCGGCGCAGAGGGTATCAGGATTTCCTGCGGCGGAAGGCTCGGCGGCTCAGAAATGGCGCGGCGTGAACGGTATCTCGTGGGCCGCGTTCCCCTGCACACGCTCAGGGCGGACATTGACTATGCCACGGCGATTTCCTACACCACATACGGTGTCATCGGCATCAAGGTGTGGATATCCCTGGGCGAGGTTCTGGATACGCACGATATATCGAAATAACCGCCTGTCAGTGCGGATGCGCCGTGTCCGTTCGGTGACGGCCGTCGGACGCCGATTCGATCCGCCCCCTTGCGGCGGAAGGCGGCAAAGCCGGGAAACAGCGGCATGGCGGAACTGAAAAGGATTCACCCTGATTCTGAAAAAGCACAACCACAATAGAGGGCTGTAAACCATGTTAATGCCGAAACGAGTAAAACACAGAAAAGAACAGCGCGGCAGGATGCGCGGCGTGGCCATGCGCGGCAGCGAAGTGTCCTTCGGCGAGTATGGTATCGCGGCGGTCGAGCCCGGCTGGGTGACCGATCGTCAGATCGAGGCCGCCCGTGTCGCCATCACCAGGCACGTACGCAGAAGCGGGAAGGTGTGGATACGCCTCTTCCCCCAGAAACCCGTGACCGTCAAGCCCGCGGAGACCCGCATGGGCAAGGGCAAGGGCGCGCCCGACCACTGGGTGTGTCCGGTCAAACCCGGCCGTGTGATGTTCGAGCTCGAAGGTGTCGAGGAAGAGGTCGCCCGGGAAGCAATGCGCCTCGCAGGCCACAAGCTGGCCATTAAAACGAAATTCGTGGCGCGACAAACATACGGGGAATAACACCGGAATGCACGGTTCGGCCCGCGGTGCGGTTGACGGTCCGTGGGCGCCGTCGGGCGAACAATGCGCGGGACGTGAAATACACAACGGAGTCAAGCATTTATGAAAGCTCATGAAATCAGACTGAAAACACTGGAAGACGTGAAGAACGATCTTCTTGCAGCCGAAGAAAACCTGCGGACGTTGAAGTTCCAGCTCGTGACCCATCAGCTAGAGAACACGAAGGTCATCGAGGGAGCGAAGCGGGAAGTGGCCCGTCTCAAGACCGTCATCAGGGAACACGAACTCGGCATTCACAAACTTGGCGAACCCGCCACAACGACGCAAGGGGAGGCTGAATAATGACCGCGCCGAGTGAGAGAACCAGCCGCAAGGTCCGCTCAGGCGTCGTGACCAGCGACGCCCGCGACAAGACCATAACCGTGACTGTCGAACGGACCGTTCTTCACCCCCTTTACGGACGCGTGGTGAAGAAGAACAAGAAATACATGGCCCATGACGAGAAGAATGACGCCCGCGCCGGTGACACCGTCGAGATCACCGAAACCAGGCCGCTTTCGAAAACGAAGCGCTGGCGCCTTTCGAAAATTCTGGAGCGCGCGAAATAACAGCATGTTCGTCCGGCGGCGCCCGGTCGTGGAAAGACCGTCGAAACTGGCTGCCGGGGATCATGTGAATTAACGATAGGAATAGATGAGATGATACAGGAATATTCACTCTTGAACGTGGCGGACAACTCCGGAGCGAGAAAGGTCATGTGTTTCCGGATTCTCGGCGGAACGAAACGGCGGTATGCGTCCGTGGGCGACATCATCGTCTGCTCCGTGAAGGACGCCGCACCGAACGCACAGATCAAGAAGGGCGATATCGCCCAGGCGGTCATCGTGCGGACGAAGAAGGCGGTCAGGCGCCGGGACGGGTCCTATATCCGCTTCGACGACAATGCCGCGGTCATCATCGACGCACAGAAGGAGCCCCGCGGAACCCGTATTTTCGGACCGGTTGCCAGGGAGCTCCGCGAGAAACAGTTCATGAAGATCATCTCGCTTGCGAGCGAAGTGATATAGCCTCGAACGGGGACCTGAAAGGTATGGGTCACGGTCCTCCGGCAGGTGAATGCGAACACGAGAGAGTGGTGAAACGATGAGAAAGATAATCAAAGGTGACAGGGTTGTCGTTCTGAGCGGCGAGGACAAGGGCAGGGAAGGAGTTGTGCTCAAGGTCGACCAGGATAACGACAGAGCCATCGTCGAGGGTGTGAATTTCGTCAAGCGCCACCAGCGGCCCACCCAGATGAACCCCCAGGGCGGCATCGTCGAGAAGGAAGCGCCCGTTCACATGTCGAACCTGATGGTTGTGTGCAGCAAATGCAACGCCGGTGTCAAGACCAAGAGCATTGCGCTTCAGGACGGTGGACGGGTCAGGGCATGCAGACGGTGCGGAGAAATCGTCACGTATCAGTCATAGAGCGGCGCAATGACAGCCGCCGGCCCGCACGTCTGTGAGGGCGTTGGCGGAGAAGAGCGACCGCATCGAGAAAAGGAACGAAGGAACTATGGCACCGAGACTCAAGGAAAAATACGAAAAGGAAATCGCACCGGGACTGAAGAAACAGTTCAATCTCGAAAATCCCATGCGCATCCCCCGGCTCAAGAAGATCGTGGTCAACATGGGTGTGGGAAACGCGGTCCAGGATGCGAAGGAGCTGGATGGAGCGATCGAGGACATGACCATCATAACCGGCCAGAAGCCGGCCGTGAGGCGAGCCAGAAAGTCGATCTCGAACTTCAAGCTCCGCGCCGGAATGCCGGTCGGGTGCATGGTGACGCTTCGGGGGTTCATGATGTACGAATTCCTGGACCGGCTTCTGAACTTCGCCATACCGAGGATCAGGGACTTCCGTGGTGTGCCGGGACGGTCGTTCGACGGGCGGGGAAGCTATACGCTCGGTGTCAAGGACCAGATCATCTTTCCGGAGATCGATTTCGACAAGATCGACAAAACCCGCGGCATGGACATCACATTCGTGACGTCGACCGACCGGGACGAGGAGGCGAAGGAACTCCTCAGGGCGCTCGGCCTCCCCTTCAGGGACTGATCGTCGCGCATCAGAATACAGGAAATAAATCGTTGTGAGGCAATACTCTAATCGGGAGGAACAGCTCTCGTGGCAAAAACATCGCAGATCGTCAGACAGAAAAGAAAGCCCAAGTTCAAGGTCCGCAAGTACAACCGGTGCTTCCGATGCGGCAGATCACGCGCCTATATGAGGAAGTTCGGTATATGCAGGATCTGTTTCAGGGAACTGGCACTTCAGGGAGAGATACCGGGCGTGACGAAGGCCAGTTGGTGACTATCGTTCGGTTTCCGGAATACAATTCGGAATATCGTTCGAGGCCGATGTTCCGATCATGCAATAGGTAACCTTTTTCAAATGAGGAGCGATACCATGGGTATGACAGACCCTATCGCTGATATGCTAACACGGATTCGCAATGGCGCCAAAGCCGGAAAGAAGTGGGTTGACATACCCGGTTCGCGGCTGAAGAAAGAACTGGCCCGCATACTCGCCGAGGAACAGTTCATCAAGAATTTCCGGTTCGTCGAGGACAGGAAGCAGGGCGAGATTCGGGTGTTTCTCAGGTATGACGAGAATGAAAATCCGATGATCCGCGGCATCGTGCGGGTTTCCAAGCCCGGTCTCAGGCAGTATTCGAGCGCGGCGGAGCTTCCCCGCGTGTTGAACGGGCTTGGTGTCGCGATAATATCGACATCGAGCGGTGTCATGACCGACCGTGACGCGCGCAGGAAGGGTGTAGGCGGCGAGATCATCTGCCACGTCTGGTAGAAAACAGCTGCGAACAGGTCGTTCATTTTTTTACCATAGAGGTTTCCCATGTCCAGAATCGGAAAACAGACCATCGAGGTCCCGTCGGGCGTAACGGTGAAATTGGATGGCAATGTGTTTGTCGTCAAGAGTTCGAAAGGCGAGCTC
>CAYNWJ010000163.1:0-8250 GCA_964400815.1 uncultured bacterium | reverse complement strand
ACAACCATGGGACGGGCATATCTCGAAACCATCAATGGTGCAACAACAGAGAACCTGACAAGCTTTCTCTCCCGTCATCTGTCGCCGGGGGTGAAAGTTACGACTGACGGACTATGTTCCTATGGATTCCTGTCGTCGAACTTCCAACACGTTCCCCGCATCAGGTCAAAGAGCAATGATGAGGATACGCTTCCCAAGATCCATATTCTCATCGCCAATCTGAAAATGTGGCTGAGAGGGACATATAACTGTTTGCCATCAAAACATTTACAACACTACCTTGATGAGTACATCTTCAGGTTCAACAGGCGATGGAAACTTGAGAACATCTTCGATAAATTGCTGGGCCGTTGTATTACTGCTCCTTCAATTACCTATGCTGACTTAACTGGATAACCGGATAATTATATGTAGGAAAAGCTATCGTTGTTTACACATTTCAAGGATGAATTTTCATCATTCACTCCCGGTTCGGGTAAGGAGAAAATACTGAAAATTCATTTTGTTGCCTCCAAGAATGAATCAGTAAGGCTACTTGAGACAGGTGTCAAGAAAGTGTAAATAACGCTCGAAAATCTCCCAAATTATACTATATATTTCGTTTCAGTAATACTTCTCACTCCCCGAACACGAATTCGTAGTCAACGTGCCCGCCGGTGGTTTCTCCCGCCTCCACGATCTGGAGGTGAGATTCCTTCACGAACCCCTTGTCGTAGAGGTTGTGGGCGTCGGTCGAGCAGGTCTGGTTTTCCACGCAGAAAAAATCGCTGTCCGGCGTATAGACCACGATGTGTGTGAAATCTGCGGTGGCCTTCTGGCGTATCTCCATGCCGAGGCTCTCGTAGATCACCCGAACGGTGCTCGCCGGTTCGGCCCCATAATAGACGTCGTCCAGCGAAAGTTCCGAGACCCGCACCGGTTCCCGGAGATCGTATCCGGTCCCGTCCACGGGTTCGAGCTTCCCGGTGGGCAGGAGCTCCACGGCTTCCATGTGCCAGGGAACGTCCACCTGTATCAGGCAGTTCTCCTTGCCCCCGATGACCTTCCAGAAGGGATGGAGCCCGAACCCGAACCCCAGCGGCCCCTCGCCGGTGTTCTCCACCTCGTAGCCGATTCTGAGGCATTCGCCGGAGAGGGAGAAGGTCACCCGCAGTTCGCAGGGGAAGGGAAACGCCGGGAAGCGCGGATTGTTCCGATCGATCACATAGACGGTCGTGACCGAGACGCCGTCATCGTCAGCCATCGGCTCCTCGAAGCTCCACGCTGTGTCGTCGATCACCAGTCCGTGCAGCCAGTGGGAACGTGTCTCCCCGGGGAAGGACATGTGGTGGGTTTCACCCCTGAACCGGTAGGTCGCGTCCCTCACACGGTTCGGGGTGGGGAAGAGGATGGGGGTGCCGCGTCCGGGAGCGACCAGGTTTTCGATCTCCGGGACGGCGTCGATGAATTCCGTACCGCCCACCTCGAGGGAGAAGAGATTGCTGCCGCCCTCCACGGCGATCCTGGCGGTGACGGAGCGTGAGGGATCGGCGGTGTTTTCGGCGGACAGGGTGACGATGTGCCAGCCGGTCCCCGGATCGATATCGACACGGTGCGAGTGCGCGGTGTCCGGATGGCCGCCGTTTTCTCCGCAGCCGCCGATGATCGCGGCGGCGCAGATCGAGAGACAGAGTATGGAAAGTTCGATGGGCATGATGCTCCTCTTCGTCTTCATGTTCGCTTCAGTGTTCATCATCGGAGTCTCCGCTCATCGGCCGAGCGGTATTTCGTTGTTCAGCCGGGTGATCTCCTCGATCTCCCTTTCTGGATCGAGGACCGCGCGCAGGTCGGCCGGACGGGCGTTCGCGGGCAGTTCGATCTCAACGGTGACCGTCCGGGGGACGAGATCGACCGGGGCCTCCAGCGGGGGCACTGCGGCAGTTGCCGTGACCGCGCCGGAACCGTCAACGAGGGCGAGCACCGCTTCGGGCGATTTCACAGACGAGAGGTTGTGCACGGTGACCGCGACGCTCCCGCCGCGGAGGTCGATGTCCTCGCGGCCGATGCCCAGGTCCGTGCGCTCCCAGACGGGCGTTCCCTTGCGTTTGAGCGTGAGGGATACCATGGTGGTTTCACGGGACGGGAAGATGAGGTCGATGGCGCCGGTCTTTTCCAGCGTGACCGTCCGCCTGTCTATCGTCTCGTCCGCCTCGTGGTCGCCGTCGAGGTCGCGGGATACGGTCACCTCCCAGGTTCCGGGAACGATGTCCCAGGCGGTCATGGATGCGGAGACCGGGCTTCTGCGTGTGTTGAAGGCGATGATGTCGATGGTTTCCGTGTCGGCCTTCGGCACGAGGACGGCCACGTTCTCCGCGTCTCCCTTTTCCGCGAACCTCCAGCTCACCGCGTGACCCGGATAGATGGTGCCCCGATAGGCCGACACGCCGCCGAGACGGGATCGCTGGATTTCATGGGAGCGGACTCCCACCCGGTCGATCCAGAACTCGGCCTCGGTGTTGATGTACATGGACCGGGCCGCCGAAGCGATCTGGTCGGCGTAGTAGCCTTCCAGGTATTTCGTGTCGCCGGTCATCTGCCAGGCGATGTGGCGATAGAGTGCGCTGCCGCCGGTGTGCCCGGTGCTTTCGGCGATGTCCTCGCCCCATGTGCCGCGCTTGTCGAGCAGGTCGAGAAGGTTGGCGTTCAGTGTGCCGAGCGCGCCCCGGCCCATGTCCAGAATGGGATCGAGGTATTTGTCATCGCCCGTCCAGCGCCAGGCCGCCCAGAACACGTGCGCGGCCGGCCCGACACCGTAGGGCCTGTCCTCGTCGGAGTTGAAATCGATGATGGAGTGCATGACCCAGCGGCCGTTCCCGTCCTTCCTGCGGTGGGCCAGAAGCCCGTCGGCAAGCTCGAGGATGACCTTCTTCGCTGCGGGATTCCCGTTGAACTCCACGAGCACCAGCCCCGGATGGAGGATGAGATAGGAATAGGGGTAGGAATATGCCCACAAGCCCTCCTCGGCCAATTTCGTGGCGCTGTAGAAGCTGGATCGGAAATGCCGGTGCCCCGCGCTGTTGACCCCGGTGATGCGGGTGTAGCCGCGCGCGGTCTCCATCAGACGCTCCACCGCCTTGGGGTCGCCATAGGCAAGCTGCATGTCCTGCGGCAGCACCTGGGCGCCTTCCTCGTAGGTGTGCAGTTCGTCCGTCTGGATCGTCGGCAGCCCGTCGGCGAACATCCCGTTGGCATAGAACGCGTCCATCTCGCGCCGTATCGAGTCCGTGATCTTGTCGGGATCGACTCCCATGAGCGCGGGCCCCACGAACGAGTGGGTCATGTCGCCGTCGTCCGAGAGACCGCCGCCGAACTCGCCGTTCTCGATCTGCCTGTTGTCGATCCACCACATGACGAACTGTTTCACGAGCTTCAGGTCCTCGAGCTGGCGGAAGGCCCAGAGGGGAATGCCCGCGGGTGGTTCGGGCTGGACGAAGGGCGGGCGTGACTGTTCGCCGTTGCGCCAGTACCAGTAGTCCCGGCCCCGCTCGTGGTGGGGATTGACCCGGAAAAGATCGGCCATGTCCTCGCTGAAACGCCGGTAGACGCGGTATTTCTTCGAATTCGCGCCCGGTTCCACCATGTGGGCGGCATTGTCACGGACCTGGGTGAAGCGGTCGATCTCGTGTTCCTTCGCCGCCTCGTCGTAGTCCTTGAATATTAGCCGGACGCCGGCGCCCTCGAGGTCGTCCTCGCCGAAATCCCCGCTCGCCGAGGCGATGGAGAAATAGAGGGGGTAGCCGTTGGGCAGGATACGGTCTCGGGTGTCGAGGAAGACGGTTTTGGCCCCGCCGGGTTTCACCGAGAAGGTGAAGTCGATGAGATTACGGGCGGGCCAGATGGGGTCTTTCACCTGGATGTTCATGGGTATCAGGCCGTCGTGGGTCGGCGCCAGATCGAACGCCGGAAGATCCACGGCGATACCGTCCAGGCCGCCGTGCATGTTCTCCCAGGTATAGGATGTCCGCGTCCCGCCGCCGCGGTACCATCCCAGGCTGATGATGGGATTTTCCGGCCCGCGCAGTTCGAAGGGTATGAGCACGTGGACCAGCGGCAGCGGATTGTCCGGTCTTTCACTGCGGGAACGCATGGGGGAATTGGAGGGAAGGGCGGTCATGATGCTCCGTTCGTCGGGCATGTAGCGGCCTTCGATATAGTTTACGATGCCGTCGAGGGATGAATAGTCAGGTTCCGCGGCCCCGGTGATCGAATAGTGGAGTGTGGTGGTCCCCACCGGTTCGCGGCCCCCGGTGACGTTGTAGACCATCAGTTCGCCGATGGGGGTTTCCTGAACGTCGTTGTCGAACCTGAGCATCCCGCCGTGCATGGTGCGATCGAGGCGGTGGACTGTGCGCTCCTGGTGCTCGGGCCTCCGAAAGAGGTGGCTGACGAACTGGGTGTGAGTGGCGTCGTGAAGGCCCAGGTGGGTCATGGCGCCGAACGCCGCTCCGGCGATCTCGATGTGATTGAAGGGCTCGTCGGGCATGGTGAAGGTCACGGACTGCCCCGAGAGTGAATAACAGTTCCAGTCGGGCTGGATGATGTAGTCAAGCCGTCCGGGAATGCGGGAGCGGTTATAGATGGAGGGCCAGGTGGTCTCGCGGATGCCGTCGTTGCCTTTCCACCACCACTGCTTGAGGTCGCGGACCTCGTGCATTTCCAGCTTCCGGACACGCACCTCGCGGGGAATTTCCGGCGGAATGTCTCCCGGACGGTTCCAGCCGTACCGGAGCCGCCACTCGTCCCGCACCACCGGATCGCTCATGCGCCGGACAATCGGCTCGAGGCCCTCCGTGGATTCGCCCCGGGCGATACGCGCCACCTGTTCCGGCGGCAGCATGCGGTCGTAAATGCGGAACTCGTCATGATCGCCGCCCCGGACGAAATTTCCCTCGCTTCCCACGAAATGGGGCGTAACTCCCCGTCCGCCGGTCCCGAACTGGTCGAGGCCTGAATAGAGCACGGTCACCGTATCCATTTTCGCCACCTGGCGGCCGTCCACATACAACCGGACGCCCACCGTTTCGTCCCAGGCGAGGGCGAGGTGACGCCACTCGTCCGCCGCCGGAGGGGTTGGCAAATCGTGTGAAACCCTGAGGCAGGCGAGATTGATGTCGGTGACGAAAGCGTCGAACCCCCCGCGCCCGTTGTAGTCGATGCGCAGCCAGGTCATCACCAGGTCGGAGTGGTCGGACGGTCCCGCCTGAACGATATGGAAGGGGGTTTCCCCCACCGGATCACGCGGCCGCCAGAAAAAGGCGAAGGTCCCACGCTGGGCGTACATGTTCCCCGGCGCGTCGAAGGCGAACAACTGGCTGATGTGGGCGTTACTGAATCCCGGTCCCCTGGCGCCGTCGGGCACGATCTCAACGTCATTGAGGAAGGTCGGCTCGGGATCGCCTTCCGCATGATCAGCGGTGAACCCGTTGTCGCCGGAGAGGTGGAAGAGCAATCCCGTTTCCGCTGCCGACGACGCCACGGGCGTGGCCGCGACGGTGAAAATTGACAGCATGACGGCGGCGCGGATGCATGCACCCGATTTTTTGACGGTTCGATGGTGTCGCATGATGTGCTCCTTCTTAAATATTGTGCGAGCTCTTGTTTCCCTTTCCGTATACGATACAACGGAAGCGGCCTCGACACCAGCGGATATTTCATGGCTCGATCAGGTGACGGCAGCCTGAAAACACTTGCCGCGGAAAGCCGCCATGCCGTATACTCAGGGAAATCACCGATACCTCGGGGACAGGACCGCCATGACCGCCATCAACCGTCGATCGTTCATCGCGAAAACAGCCGGCGCCCTTGCCGGGAGCGCGTGCATGGATCCCCGCCGGCTCCGCGCTTCTGAAATGGACCGGCCCAACGTGCTCTTCATCCTCACCGACGATCAGAGTTACCGCACCATCGGCGCCCTGGGGAACGCGCACATCCGCACCCCGAACATCGACCGTCTCGTGCGTGAGGGAACGTCATTCACAAATGCCCGCTACATGGGCGCACGCGTGGCGGGGGTCTGTATGCCGAGCCGCGCCATGCTCATGACCGGGAGGACCCTCTTCCGCCTCGAGGGCAATGGCAGGACCCTCCCGGCGGAGCACCCCACCCTCCCGGAGACCTTCAGGGGCGCCGGGTACGAGACATTCCACACCGGCAAGTGGCACAACGACCGCGCCTCCTTCGCCCGGAGTTTCAGCGCCGCGGAAAACATCTTTTTCGGCGGGATGAGCAGCCACTACAACATCCCCATCCAGGATTTCGATCCTTTCGGCCAATATCCGAACAGCCGCCGGTATTTCGTGACCGACACCCACTCGACCGATCTCTATGCCCGTTCCGCCGTCGAATACCTCGAAGGCCTGGAGCGAGGCGGCCCGCCATTCTTCATGTACGTGGCGTTCCAGTCGCCCCACGATCCACGGCACATGCCGCGTGAGTACCGGGACGCCCATGATCCCGGTTCGATCCCGCTGCCTCCCAATTTCCTGCCTGCCCATCCCTTCGATTTCGGGGAGCCGAATCACCGTGACGAGAAACTCGAGCGCTGGCCCCGCACGCCCGAAGCGATCCGCCGCCACATCGCCGACTATTATGCCTTCATCACCTATACCGACGCCGCCGTGGGACGGATACTCGACACGCTCGAGCGCACGGGCCGCTCTGACGACACCATCATCGTCTTCGCCGCGGACAACGGCCTCGCCGTGGGGCAGCACGGTCTCATGGGCAAGCAGAATCCCTATGAACACAGCATCCATGTGCCCCTCGTGATGCGCGGTCCCGGCATTCCCGGCGGAATGAGGACGGACGCCGCGTGCTGCCTTCACGACATCTTTCCCACCCTGTGCGGGCTTGCGGGCCTCGATGTTCCTGCGGCGGTCGAGGGACTGAGCCTCGCGCCCGTGCTCCACGGCGAGCGGTCATCGGTCCGTGACGCGGTCTTCTTCGTGTTCAAGAACTTCCAGCGCGCGGCGATGGCGGGGAACATGAAGCTGATCGAATACAACGTCGCGGGCAGCCGGCATACCCAGCTCTTCGACCTGGAAGCCGATCCCTGGGAGACGGAAAACCTGGCCGACGGTCACGGCCATGCAACCGAAGTCGGCTCCATGCGTCGGCTTCTCAGGGAGCTGATGACCGCCCACGGCGATGAGGCCGACCTGGACCGGGAGGACTGGGGGGTGCCGGAGATCGCTCCCTGGAAGCCGGGGAACTGGCGGGACCCGAACCCCGCCGTGTATTACGGCTCCTCGTGGCCGGACGGGTGAGCCCTAAAACGAATGATCACGATACGACCGAACGAACATACTGATGAAACGGAAACAGGAGGTTGATGTATGGCGCTGTTCAAACGAAGGAGCGGGACACCTCTTCTGCGGAAAGGATTCGCGCCGGCCGCGGAGTCTCTGGGAACTGGTTCCGCCGCCGCAGCGGAGGACCGCATGAGAAAACGTCCCGGGGAAACGAAGGTCGTCGCCTTCATGGGAGGCGATTACGGCCACAATCCCATATCCCTCGAGATGCATGTCAGGCGGCTGTTCGCGCCGAAGAAGGACTGGCGCATCATTTTCGTCCGGGCCAGCCGGTTCTTCACCCCGGACCTGATCGCGGACGCCGACCTCCTGATCACGTCACGCCACAGCCGTCCCGACGACATCGGCTGGCGTGAGGATGGCCTCGTGGACTCCATGGAAACGGGTGAGCTGTTCTGGAGCGACACGAACGCGAACGCCATCGTGGAGAATGTACGCGGACGCGGCATGGGTTTTCTCGCCCTCCACAACACCTGCGCCTGCGGGAACGGCATCATCACCGATTTTCTCGACATACGCCACATACCCCACAATCAGGTCCAGCCCCTCTGGGTGCGCGACATGAATCCGTCACATCCGGTGTGCCGCGGCATCGGCGATTTCATGATACCCCTCGACGAGCAGTTCGCCGTGGTGCTACGATCCTCGTCGGCCACCACGCTCTTCGAGACCACCGCCATGCACGACAAGCGGCAGGCCGTTGGAGGATGGTCCCTCGAGCGCGGCAGGGGACGCATCGTGGGGATGCTGCCCGGCCACGACAAGGCCGCCTACCGTGTTCCGCAGTACCAGGAGCTTCTCTGGCGGGCCGCCCACTGGGCCATGAAACGCGACATCCCGCCGTTCCCCGCTTGAATACGGGACGGTGAATAGAATAGATAGAGATACACGCACGCAGGGA
>CAYNWJ010000162.1:6456-8291 GCA_964400815.1 uncultured bacterium | reverse complement strand
TTGTTCCTTGCCTCATGTGAGGGTTGTAAGCAAATTTTAAACCGGAAATTGCTGAATTCATCTCATGTTACACGACAATGAGGCAATAAATGGGATACAACCCAACACAGCACCTTAACTCTGTCTAATGAAATATAGTAAAAATCATACAATATAACAAGAGGTTAATGTATTTACGCATCCTGCGTTTATCAAACGCCGGTCAATGGCAGAGCATACTGGAAGTAATTTCGTTTTCTAATCCGCAAAGGTGGTGGCGGCCGTTTGGCCGAAGCCGCGATGGTAGCGGCGGCCGATCCCGTGATCATGTAGAGTCAGTAGTGCTTCAACATTAGTCATATAAATTCAATTGGTTATGATTATAATGGTATTCAATTAAACAGTTGATGTCCGTAAGCGTCAGCTAAATATGATTATTTTTTATCTATAGGGTCCGGGAAACGGTTTTGAACATACCTGTAAGCGGAAGAACTTACGCATATCGTCGGACAATCGGGTGAGAAGAAAACGATTTCCCTGTTATCGCTGTACAAGAATATCACATCATGAATTCTCTGCATGTTCAATAAAAAGCCTGAATACTAACAAGATTGAAAAAGCGATTACAGAATACATGTTTCGTTTATCATCCAATCAAACGAATTTGGAATGTGTCGGGAATGATTTGAATTGCAATCTGAAAAGATCGATTGAACCGATGCAGAAAGAGCAGAAGGAACTTTCAAGGCGAATGAATGAGATTGAAACAGGGATATCCCGTTTGATCGATGCGATAGGAAGCGGGGAATTGCCTGTAAAGCGTGTGAAAGATGCGATTGCAGAGAGAGAAGAGCAATTGAAGGAATTGCAGTCACAGCTTGTTTCTGTCCAGCAGAAAATGAATGAATCTTCTGTTGCTGAATGCCATGCTGATGTGTTGAAAGAAAAGCTGAAAGACTTCAAGATGGTTTTCAGTCATGTGACCGGCAAAGAAAAATCCGAAGCACTTCAATGCATGATACAAGACATTGAAGTGCTTCGGATAAATTCGTTCTTAATCTCTATGAACTACAGAACCTTGACCAAGGTTCGACAGAAAGTTCAATTTGGTGGAGCTAGCGAGGATCGAACTCGCGACCTCTTGACTGCCAGTCAAGCGCTCATCCCAGCTGAGCTATAGCCCCACCTCATTTCAGACTGTAAATATAATATATCACTCCCGGATTGTCAAAGATTTTGTTGCATGTTCCGTATCAGTCCACCGCCCAAATCTTGAAGTTGTTGTAGCGGGCCTTCATCCATTTCATCTGACGGAGCGCGATTCCGCCGCCGCCGTGAGCCGGGCCATATTTGACGCCGTCATCCTGCCAGTCGACGATGGTTTTACCGTCGACGCCGAGACGGATGCGGCCGTCGTTACGGGCGAGGGTGATATGGTGGATGGCGCCGGAGCCGCCCGGCACTCCGGGAGGGCCGTTTGAAACGAGATAGAAGCCGTAGTTCTTGCGCAGGTTGCTCACGATGCGGCCCGGATTCGTGGGGATATTGGCGTAATAGGAGATGTGATAGCAATTGATGTCGCCCCGGATATAGCCGGCGAAATGACCGTCGCGCGGTGCGAGGGACGGGTCGCGGATATCCTCGTCGTTTTGTCCCCGGGCGCAGAGGAGCACGATGCAGAGACCCTCGTCCGACAGTGCCTGGAAATCCCACTCGGCGACGAAGTCGGCGGGGTAATTCCCGGGGGCCCAGAAGACGAAGTGGCCGTCGCCGGGACCGCCCTGATCGATCTCCGTGGACCACATGGTGAGCCAGCTCTCGTCATCGACGGACCATGCGCCGGGTCCTTCCATGGT
>CAYNWJ010000162.1:3349-6446 GCA_964400815.1 uncultured bacterium | reverse complement strand
GGGGTTTTCTTCGTAGAAGTGGGACTTCATCGTCATGGTCCAGTCGTCGAGGACGCCGGAGCGGGAGAAATCGGCGGAATAGAGCAGCTCGCCCTTGAGATCGTCGATGCCCTCGAGGGGCGGTGTGTCGCCGTATCCCATGAGAGGGGCCATGTCATGGGTCGGACGGGTGGTGAGTTCGGCCGCGATGTCGTCTTCCGAGAGGAACGCGCCGGAGACGCTGATATCCTGCACGTTGCCGCCGGCGATGATGTCGAGAGGCTGCTCTGTGATGGACCAGGGCTGAACCCTTGTGCCGGTGACACGGAGCGGGAGGCCGTTGAGAAAGCCGTCGAAGACACCGGCGGAAGCGTCCCAGTTGAAGGCGAGATGATACCAGTTTCCGCCCGGCAGGAGAGGCAGAAAGAGGTTGAGGCGGTTGCCGCCCTCCATGAGCCACTGCCATTCCAGGTTGACCGTGCTCGAGGGGGGCTTCTTCCCGCCGGACGAGCCGGCCTGTTCCTTTGCGCCGAATTCCGCCTGCGCCGCCGCCGCGTCGATGGAGGGGACGTCGAGAATGACCTGGAATACATCCGGCGCCCGGACGAGGGTGACTCTGTCTCCCCGGGGCTCGACACCGTTGTAGTAATCCTCGTCGATACGGAACCAGAATGACATGCTCCCACGGGGCGTGAGAAGCTGTTGCTGCGTCTCCTGCCTGTCCGTATCACCGCCGGAGCATCCGAGTGCGATCGTGAAAACGATCACGCACATGACGAACGCGAAATGTTTCATGGTGGTCCTCCCTGATGAGCAATCCGAAATATGAATATGAGGTATTCCGTCAAACGGGTGATGTCCCCGGTGTGCTATTCTCCGTCGGGACGGAAGACCCCGGCGCCGTATGGATGCCAGACCCAGTCCGTCCCCGCCTTTTCGTAGACTCCCGGAAGGGATACGAGGGTGTGGCCCTCGCTGCCGATGAGCTTGACCGGCAGTCCCTCTTCGAACCACCAGTGTGTGATCTCGCGCGGCTCGCCGTTATTGTATGCATAGCGCATGGATTCTGTTATGAAACCATCGGGCGCGAAGAGCTCGCGGCTCACGATATCACCGTCGGCGGTATAAAATTCCCGGCGTTCGAGGACACCGTCACGGTAGAAGAGACGTCTGGTGGCAGCACCGTCGGCGTTGAGATCGTCATGCTCCCTGATGACGCCCCATGCCCAGCGCTCACGGGCGATCACCCCCTCGTGGAGGTGGACGGTCTCGCGGACGGCTCGTTCGGCGGTCCTGCCCCCGCTCTCGGTAACCTCGACACCGTCGACGAGCCAGCGATCCCTGGTCCAGTGGAAGTCGCCGGGCCTGTCAGTGCGGATGAAGAGCTTCTCGCCCCGTGCACAGGTTACCGGTAAACCGGGATCGCTTTCGAGCGCCGACCACTCCACCGCCACGGCGGCATATTCGCCGTCGCCGGGGATGGTGAAGACCGTTCCGGGAGCGAGGATTTCGTCCGATACGGGGGCTCCGTTGCACAGGATGCGATAGCCGCGTGTCTCGTAGTGATTTTCTCCGGGAATCAGTTCGATTGCATCATCGAACCGCGCGATGTGCGGACGGTCGGGTTTACGGATGACTGCGACGTAGACGTCGGTCTGCCGCTGCCAGACGAGGGGCGAATCCATATCGGCCTTGCGGTACCGGGAGGGAAGACGCTCCGTATCGCGCTCGTTCTCCGGCAGCAGACGATGATCGAAGGACGTGACAATATCGCCCCTCCCGATGAAATACAGGTTGTTGGCGCAGCGTACGATCGACTCGGGACGGAGGGCGTCGAGCTGGATGTTGTTGTCTTCGCGGGTGATGTGGACTGCCCGCCGCCAGGGACGCATGTCCTCGAGGAGGGAGCCGGTGACCGGGATGGTACCGTACATCTCGCGGGTCAGACCCTCGAATGTGGTCGCGGTCCTGCGCTCGTAGCCGATGACCTCGTTGTTGACCGACAGGCGGCTGGACCGAGGAAACCCCTCGGTGGAATCGACCCTGATGACATCGCCGTCCTTACCCGGCACGTCAGACGAGACCCGCGTAACCGGTCCGTCCTTCAAATCGTAGGTGGACGAGAGGACCACCTTGGTGCCGTCGGGGCTCCCCTTGGCGTCGTTGTCGTGAAGCCCTGATCCCGCCGAGTAGCTGAAATCGTGTGAATCGTGCAGCCAGGAAAGGCCCATGAGAAAAATCCGTCCGTCTCCCGAACGCAGATCCGCGGCCGGCATGGCGCCGATGTTTCCGCTGCCGATGGCCCAGCGGCCGTTTCTTCCGCAGACGCAGGGGTCGTTCACGAATACGTTTGCGAGGTAGTGGAGGTTGCTGGGGAAGGGCTCGTCCCAGCGCCTGCCGCGCAGCTGGGTGTTGCCGTGCATGTGGTAAAGACCGTCGCCCGTCCAGGCCTGGTGGCAGCGCTGGATCATGGGCGAGGCGGAGACGACGTTCAGGCCTTCGAGGTCCGACCACACGCGTGTGGGTGCGTAGGGGAGGTCATTGCCGTCGGGGCCGCGCGAGTCCCCACGGAACATGACCCGGGGATGGCGCGGATTGGGCAGCATGAACGAGCCCATGGCGCCGCCGGCCGAGATGTCCTCGGGGCGCGCATTTTCCCGGATGGGAATGCGGACGATGCCGGCGGCGGTCTTTCCGAAGAGCCAGCGATCGTCGGCGTCCGTTTCGCCGATGCCGGTGATGCCGCCGGAGAGCCGTATCTTTTCGCCGGTCTCGCAGTCGTACCGGATGACCTCGCGGCCGCGCTGTCCCGCGACGGGGCGCAGGTAGAAGAGCCGGTTCCCGTCATTCGCCCAGCGGGGCGTGACGCCGGGGTCCAGTTCCATGTCCCTGTTCGCATGGAAGTCGAAGAGATGCACGGTACCGCCGTGCTCGTAGCAGACATATCTGCCGTCGGGACTCCAGGCGTCGGTGTTCTGGTAGTTGGCCCAGTCGCGGACGGCGGGCTCGTTCGTGATGCGCCAGACCTCGGTGGCGCCGCCCTGGCGCGGCATGAATCGTTCGGTAAAAGAAGAACTATCAAAACTTCTTATGAGAATGGAAATTGATAATAATGGTA
>CAYNWJ010000162.1:0-3339 GCA_964400815.1 uncultured bacterium | reverse complement strand
CTGGACATCCCCGTGAGCAGGGCGAGAAGCACGAGGGCGTATGTGCATGAAGTGCGGCGTCCGGTCATCGATGTTCTCCGGCGAAGATTGACGTTCAGGCAGGTCGGTCTTTTTTGGATGCGGAATGTTCGATATATACATCTTTTTCCCGATGGTGACAATACATTCCTTTCATTTATTCTCCGCCCAAAATGGGAAAACGGTGTTCATCGATGAATAACGTTTGATTTTTCGCGCCGACTGTGTATACTTTCATGGTTGGACACCGTCCGTCACACA
Organism: uncultured bacterium; assembly: GCA_964400815.1. GTDB lineage: Bacteria > Latescibacterota > Latescibacteria > Latescibacterales > Latescibacteraceae. The sequence goes on along the minus strand of CAYNWJ010000162.1, from coordinate 3,060 downwards.
GTAATGTCTCATATGAGCCGCATCACGACCACGGAGGTCATTCATGCAGCGTTTCCTACTGTTGTACACCAGCCTGGCGCTTGCTGGCATTCTTTACTCAGGCGCCGCCGCCGCCCAGAACGCCGATCCCTATCCCGTCTCTCTCGAGGGGAAGAAGCTAGCCCTGTTCGTCGACGACCAGTACCAGGTGGGCGAAGCTTTCTATGCCCCCCTCAGGTTCGAGGAGGCGGGGGCCGAGGTTGCCATCGTGAGCCACAGCGTCCCCATGGCGCACCGCTTCCGCCCGTCATTCACCCACTACATGAAAACGGACATCACTCCGCAGGAAGCGGTCAACACCCGCTGGGACGGTGTGCTGGTGATCGGGGGGTTCGCGCCACTGACCATGCGCGAGGACCCGGATGTCATCAGGATCATACAGGACGTGAACAGCCGTAACGGCATGGTCGGCGCCGTCTGCCACGGTGTCTGCGTGCTGGTGACCGCCGATGTCATCCGCGGGAAGAACGTGACAGGCAACATTCCCCGCTCCATCGAGTTCACCAACGCCGGCGCCACCTTCCACGAGATCGCCCCGCAGGTGGACGGGAACGTCATCACCGCCATCGGACCGGGAGACAACGGTCCCTTCATGGATGCCATGGTGCACTGGCTGGCCGATGGCGAGACCGCGGCGAAGGAGCATCAGAACGACCAGTACCTGAAAGGCAAAAAGGTTGCCATCGTCATCGACAACCGTTACGAGTACAGCCAGGTGGCCTATCCATTCGAGCGGCTGCGGCACAATGGCGCCTCGGTCGATTTCATAGCCGTCAAGGAGGGCGAATATACCGAATACCGTCAGGTGCTCGGCGCCACCCGCGCGGACATGAACGCCCAGGACGCCACCAACGAGCAGTTCGACGCCATCATATTGACGAGCCATTACGCCGCCGACACTTATCGACGGCACGCCGACGTGCGCCAGTTCCTCATGCGCCAGATGCAGCGGGGCACCATGGTGGCATCCATCAACTGGGGACATACCCTGCTCATCCAGTCGAAAATGGCCGAGGGATACGAATTCGCCACAACCTACGGCATGCAGAATGACATCGAGAACGCCGGGGGGACCGCAATCCTTGAACCCGCCCACCGCGACCGTAATCTCATCACCTGCGCCTCGGACGATGATCTGCCCCAGCTCATGCGGCTGCTTGTCAACTACCTTGCGACGGGGAAATAATCGCGGTCGTAAAACGATTGGAAAACGAAAAGGACGGGGTGCGGGCTCCGTCCTTTTCGCTTTTTTGACACGGGTCATTTTCATAATGCGGGATGCGGTAGTGACCCTCCCGCAGTCTCCACGTCCCCCCTCGAAGCGGGGGACCTGAGGGAACGTCCGAGGGGGGTCTCTTTGCAGGGTGGTTGTCAAAAGGCAGACCCCTCCCGCAATCCACCCGCCCCCTCCGGATCGGGTGGGGTGAGATTTTGTTCGAAAATGCCGCTTCATGAGTGGTAGTGAGAAACGGAGGATCGCCGGAATAAATCTTTTGGAAAATCCCTTTCCTTTCGCCATATTAACATTTCCGGCCGACCGTTGCACCGGATACCGCCATCGGTGACCCGGCCGATCTCCCGTCGTAGCATTCACTACAATCAAAACATACGTAAAACGTTGCCGAACGCACCCCATCCATGGAGGAAGGACCGTCATGACCAGAGATGAAATTCTGAAACACGTGCAGAAAGTCACCGCCATCGTGCTGTCCATCGACGAGAACGAAGTCACCGAGGACAAGAGCTTCACCGCCGATCTGGGCGCGGATTCCATCCAGTCGGTCGAGCTCATGGCCGGGTTCGACGCCGAGTTCGACATCGAGATGGAGGAAGAGGGGGCCCTGTCATGTCAGACGGTCCAGGAGGCGGTCGATTTCATCGCGACCTATGTCGATTGACGGGGACCGCCGGGTTGCTTTCCGGTTTCCCGCACATTGTTCGATTCCATGCACCCGAACGAATGCAGGCGATTGACGGTCCGTCCGTCGTCATTTGGAAATAAAGGAGCGTTTCCATGGTGGAGCATCTTGACAGTCCCAATCTGTACGAAGACATCTTTCCCTATTCAATCCCGCCGAGGATCACCTTCGACGGTCCTGCGGTCGAGACCATCGACGGCGAGGAGGTCCGTTTCGACCTGGGCAGGGCGGTCGAGCGCGATCTCGTGGTGACCGACACCACGTTCCGCGACGGCCAGCAGGCGCGTCCGCCCTATACCATCGACCAGATCGTGGAACTCTACAAGCTGCTTTCGAGAATGGGCGGCCCCAACGGCGTCGTCCGGCAGACGGAATTCTTCCTGTACACGCCGAACGACCGCGAGGCCATGGACCGCTGCCGAAATCTTGGCCTGGACTACCCCGAGATCACCGGCTGGATCAGGGCGAACAAGGGCGATTTCCGTCTGGTGAAGGAGGCGGGCCTCAAAGAAACCGGCATGCTCACCAGCGCCTCGGACTACCACATCTTCCACAAGCAGAAGCAGACCCGCGAACAGGCGTTCGACACCTATGTGGGCGTGGTCGAGGCGGCCATCGAGACCGGGGTCCGGCCCCGCTGTCACCTCGAGGACGTGACCCGTGCGGACATGAAGGGCTTCGTCATCCCCTTCGTGAAGAAGCTCCAGGAGATCAGCGAGCAGGTCCCGCCCGAGCTGTCAGTGAAGATCCGTCTCTGCGACACAATGGGCTTCGGCATCTCCTATCCCGGCGCCGAGGAGCCCCGGAGCATCCCCAAGCTCATCCACCGCATGACCACTGACTGCGGCATCACGCCCGATCGTCTTGAATGGCACGGTCACAACGACTTCCACAAGGTGCACATCAACGGCGCCACGGCCTGGCTGTATGGCTGCAACGCCCTGAACACCAGCCTGTTCGGGTTCGGCGAGCGCTGCGGAAATCCCCCGCTCGAAGGCGCGCTCATGGAATACATCGCGCTCAAGGGCGACCTCTCGGGCATCGACACCACCGCCGTCACCGAGGCGGCGGAATACTTCCGTTCGGAGGTCGGCACCGAACT
>CAYNWJ010000161.1:3978-8304 GCA_964400815.1 uncultured bacterium | reverse complement strand
AGGAGCCGCCAAAGGGCGAGTGGGACGGTGTGTGGAAGATGAAGTCGAAGTAGGGATTTCAGGCTTGTGGAGCCTCGATGTCCATGCCCTTCATTTCAGCGCATCCGCTGTCCCGGAGTGAGCAGCAAGGCAGCAGGTGTCCGCCGGGTCTCCCCTGTCCCGTTTCAGGGCGCCTGTCGATATCGGATGACCCTTAGGGGTGACGCCTTCAAGTAATTTCACGTTTTCCGACGCTTATTCACCCTCCATCTGCCTTGTCCTCACCGCTGCACGATCTCCAACTCACCGCCGGCCACCGGCAGGGTGATATGCGCAGGCACCCCCTCCAGGGATTGTACCGTTTCAGGCAGCTCAGTTTCTGGATCGACACCGTGGACATACACCACCCGTTTCTGCAGTTCCATTTCACGGATACCGTGGGTGGAGGCGAGCTTGTCCTGTATTGCTGACACGGAAGCGGTCACCTCGAATGAATACCGTCCATTCTCCGCAACGGGGTAGGTGTCGTTATGAATTTCGAGGCTCGCCGGATCGTTATGGAACGGTACCAGGGTAATGCCCGATACCGCACGGGTTTCGATCAGGTCGACGATACCGTCACCGTTTTCATCCTGCTCCAAACCGGCCAGGGTGGCATCCGAACCGTCCACGAAACCGTGATAGTGCTGGAGATGCATGTCGCCCGGCGAGAGACCGCTCATGTTCACCCGGATCGTCACCTCGTCGCCGTCGATTGTCAGGACAGCCTCTCCTGAAGCGTCCCGGCCGTTAACCGTACTGTTCAGGGGGGTGAGATCCGCACGGTATTCATAGATATCGTTTTCGGCTTCCGCTTCCCGCCGTTCATTCCCCCCTTCGCAGGAGGAGGCAAGCATCAGAATGGCCAGCAACATTGCAGCCACCCATGACAGATTGTCGATTGTTGTTCGCTTCATCACAACTTCCTCACTTTCACATTACGACTCCAGTATCAGTTTCCGACCTGCGTTGGCAGTCCCGCTTCATTTATCACGCGATCCGGATTCACTCGTCATTGGTGAAGACATAATCCCCGCCGCCGGCATTCGCGTGGCAGGCGATGCATCCCTGATTGGAACCTTTCGCAACACGGCCCGCCATTTTCATGCCGTTGGTCATATCCAGATCACCGTTCTTCAGGTATTTCGCCCAGAACCAGTCGTTGTTTTCTGGATCGTATCCCGGTTCGCGCTGGAGCATGATGGTGACCGCCGCCAGGTATGCCTCCGGATTGTTCGTGACCGTCGTCTCGGTGGCGGCTTCGCCTCCGTAGTTGTCCTTGACGATGACATGGTAGGGCTCGCCTTCGATGGTGACGACATTATAGAACATCCTGAGAAACTTCCCGTGGGGGGACTGTCCAGGATACACCGCGGTGTTGAGCTTCCATTCGTCGTACCCATCGATTGCAGACCAGGCTTTCTCCGCGAAATCAACATCTGCGGAGCCGCCGAAGGGGGGTGTCTGGCCGCAAGCAATCGAATATGTCAGGACGACCAGGCCGGATACGACAATGAGCGATACGATAAGTGAGATTGATCTCATGATGATTCCTTTCCGTGAATGGTGAACGTGACTGGATACTGCGTTCTTTTCAGCGGCTCGTATGGCCGAACCGTCATAACGGAGTCTGTGTTCAATGCTCTGTGTCTGTTTGAGGATTACAAATATTCAAGCCGAACGTGAAACATCGCAATATATCTATGCGCAAAAAACGTGCCGCCGGGCATCGGCCTCCTGTCGGCAGGCATAATCCTTTCCACCTCACCGAAGGGCGGGAGACGGAAACGGCCGGTCCGGCGCTTTTCCCGGCAAGGAAAGCTTGCCGGTGTCCGGCCCGTTACGAATGGCATCCCCGAGGATCTGACTGTCGGTTCATCAGTGACATGTGGTTCATACGAACCGGTTATAAGAAAACACGTTCTCCTGCGTGGTATGAATCACGCAGGCTTTCTTACGCCGCGCGCCCGCGCTGAATGAAGGTAAACCGTTCCCGCCCATGCTCCCGCCGACGAAGATAGTCAAATCAATGACCGTGGCATGATAATAGCGATTTTCTGATAATCTCTGAATCGAGATCGATCATGCAGCGACCAAAAAGCGGTGGCTGCATCGCAAACACCGCCGGACCTCCATCATGACACCAGCGCCGCCATATCATCGGTCAAATGGCGACGAAAGGACGAAAGGATGTGACACACATGAAACATGCACGATTTCTGATATTGTTTGTCCTCGCCGTCTGCATGACGCCGTTCAACGTGCAGGCGCAAGTTGACCTCGAAAACGCGTTTCCGAACCTGACGTTCCAGAGGCCGGTTGATTTTCAGATTCCCGGCGACGGTTCCAACCGGGTGTTCGTGGTCGAGCAGGCGGGCGTAATTCAGGTGTTCCCGAATGACCCCGCAACGAGTGCTTCCGGGGTATTCCTCAATATTTCCGAACAGGTCGACCATACCGGGAACGAAGAGGGACTTCTCGGTCTTGCGTTTCATCCCGACTATGCGACGAACGGATATTTCTATGTCGACTATACGGCGAGCGAACCGGAGCGTACGGTAGTATCACGATTCACAGTGGACCCGTCGGATCCCGATCTCGCCGATCCGGAAAGCGAACTGGTTCTTCTGGAGGTCTCCCAGCCCTATTCCAACCACAACGGCGGTCAGGTGATGTTCGGATCCGACGGATATCTCTATGTCTCGTTCGGCGACGGCGGTTCGGGAGGCGATCCCGAAGGGAACGGCCAGGATCGCTCGACCATCCTCGGGAGCATCATCCGCATCGATGTGGACAATCCTGACAACGGTATGGCGTACGGCATCCCGGAGGACAATCCCTTCGCCGGAAACAACGAGGGATACCGGGAGGAGATATATGCTTATGGCCTTAGAAATCCCTGGCGGTTCAGCTTCGATCCGCCGACCGGGATGATGTGGTGCGGCGATGTGGGCCAGAACGAATGGGAGGAGATCGACATCATCGTGAGTGGAGGCAATTACGGCTGGAATATCATGGAGGGCGACACCTGCTACGAGTCCGAGGATTGCGATACCGAAGGACTGATCATGCCGGTGGTCACCTATGGCCATGACCTCGGCCAGTCGGTCACCGGCGGGTATGTCTACCGGGGCGATTCCGCCGCGGAACTCTTCGGCCTCTATGTCTATGCCGATTTCATGACCGGGCGCATATGGACGCTTGGCTACGACGACGGATCGGATCCGGTGAACGAGCTGCTCATGGACTCAGAGCACCGAATTTCCTCCTTCGGAACCGATGCGATGAACGAGCTTTATATCTGCACCTTCGAAGGCTCGATCTACCGGTTCGTCTCGCCCACGGATGTGGGAGAAACATCGGAAGAGCCAACCCGGTTCTCGCTCCAAGAGAATTTTCCGAACCCGTTCAATGCCTCGACGACCATCTCCTTCGACCTCGCCGTGGAGGGCGACGTGTCACTCCGCGTCATCAACAGTTCCGGCCAGATCGTGCGGACGCTCGTGGACGGCATCATGTCGGCCGGGAGACACCAGGCGGTGTGGGACGGTAATGACGACAGCGGCCACGAAACCGGCTCGGGCATCTACCACTACCGTCTCACCACGCCGCACGGCGAAACGTCGAGACGGATGACTCTTCTGCGCTAGAAGCTTAAGGGATGAGTGCCGCGGAATGATACGCTGTTGAAACGACAACATGTCAATATTACACAAAGGAGGCAAAACATGTTGAAGACACTTATGTTTAATGTAATGACAGCCGCACTCCTGATGCTTCCGATTCAGGCGGCGGCGCAGGAAAATTCAGTGACCCTTTCGTTGTCGGACATGGACCCCCATATGGGACAGACGGTGAAATTCCGCATCGTGGAGGTGGAAACGGGTTCCGAGGTCGGACGCATCCCGGTGGAAAACCTGGAATTCGCCGATTTCACCGTTGACTTTCCCGCCTCAGAAGATATCCAGGCAGGAGTGGACTATTATCTCGACTTCTATGCAGATTTCAACGAGAACGGGGTATACGATCCTCCGCCCGAGGATCATGCCTGGAGATTGGAATTTACACCGGAGCCGGCGCCGGAAGACACCGTTCAGGTCGTCATGGAAAACATCACATTCAATCCAGAGGAAATCACGATCAAAACCGGTGACACGATCGTATGGCCGAACGAGGACAGCGTACCGCATACGGTTACCAGCGGTATACCCGAGGAACCCGACGGCATGTTCGACAGCGGGAACATTCCGGCTGGTGAAAGCTACTCGCGGGTGTTCACCGAAATCGGTGTCCACCATTATTATTGTA
>CAYNWJ010000161.1:0-3968 GCA_964400815.1 uncultured bacterium | reverse complement strand
TCCACCCATCCATGACCGCCCAGATCACCGTTGAGGACAGATCCGATATCAATGTCATGCTCGAATTCACCCACAACACCGATTTCACCGACATCGAATGGCCGACGGAAACGGCTGTGGGTGAGGAATCGCGGCCCGCGCCATTCGCGCTGGAACAGAATCGTCCCAATCCCTTCAATCCGGCGACATCGATACGGTTCACGGTTTCGGAGGCGGTTCATGCGGAACTCTCGGTTTTCAACGCTTCGGGCCAGAGAGTGGAAACGCTCATCGAAGGCCGGGTGCGTCCCGGAAGCCATGAAACCGTCTGGAACGCCGCCGGTCATGCGGCTGGCATCTATTACTACCGGCTGAAGACCGCCTCCTTCGCCAGTTCAAGAAAGATGCTTCTGGTGAAGTAGGGCGAATCGGCTGTTAGAATAATTAACGCGGCCGCACATCAGACGCAAACGATTTACAATCAAATAAAAAGGGCGCGCCCGCTGTTTATAATATTGCTGTGTTTTCCTTCATTCCTTGGCGGTCGAACGACCATGGCCGGCCGCAGGACACTCCCGTCTTCGGACGGTCACCACCCCATCGCCGAGGACGATCCTATCCGCCCGTCGGCGGCGCCGTAGAGCATGCCGTTCCTGCGCATGATGGTCTGGGTCACGCCCATGGAACCGCGCTCGACGACGGTGTGGCCCATGTTCTCCAGCGCGCGTTTGGTTTCGGGCGGGAGGCCGGGCTCGACGCGGATCTCGTCGGGCATCCACTGGTGATGGATGCGGACGGCGTCGGTTGCCTCGCGGGGGTCCATGCCGAATTCGAGGACATTGAGGACCATCTGGAGCACGGTGGTGATGATGCGGCTGCCGCCGGGGCTGCCGGTGACGAGGAAGGGGGCGCCGTCGCGGTCGAGCACGATGGTGGGGGTCATGCAGCTGAGCATGCGCTTTTCCGGCTCGATGGCGTTGAAATCGTTGCCCAGGAGGCCATAGGCGTTGGGCACGCCCGGCTTGGAGGAGAAATCGTCCATCTCGTTGTTGAGGAAAATGCCGGTGCCCGCGGCCGTGAGCCCGGTGCGGTAACTGAAGTTCAGGGTGTAGGTGTTGGATACTGCGTTCCCGGCGCCGTCCATCACCGAATAGTGGGTGGTGTTGGGGCTTTCATACGCTCCGGGAAGGCCGTGTGATATCTCGCTCGATGGCGTGGCGCGGTCGAGGCTGATCCGGTCACGGAGTTCGGCTGCATAGCGTTTGGATGTGAGACCCTCCACGGGCACGGGCACGAAATCGGTGTCGCCCAGATATTCGGCGCGGTCGGCATAGGCGCGCTTCATGGCCTCGGCGAGGACATGGATGGTCTTCGGAGAATTGTGGCCCCAGGCGCGGAGAGGGTATTCCTCAAGGATGTTCAGCATCTGGACCACGTGGACGCCGCCCGAGCTCGGCGGGGGCATGGAATGGACCTCGTAGCCGTGAAATGCGCCGCGGACAGGTTCGCGGACAGCCGGCCGGTACGCAGCCAGGTCCTCCATGGTTATCAGGCCGCCGTGGGCCTCCATGTCGTCCGCGATCTTTGCGGCGATCCCGCCGGTGTAGAAGGCGTCGGGGCCATATTCGGCGATCTGGCGAAGGCTCCATGCCAGGTCCTTCTGCACGAGTGTTTCGCCTACACGGTATGGTTCGCCGTCCTCCTTGTAGAAAATCTCCATGCTTGCGGGGGATTTCGCCATGCGGTCCTTCATGTTGGCGAGGGAACGCTGGAGATAGGGATCGACCGCGAATCCTTCCTCCGCCAGCTCGATCGCCGGCCGGAGCGCCCGTTCGAGGGAGATGGTGCCGTACCGACCGAGGGCCTCCGAGAGCCCGGCCACGGTGCCCGGCACGCCCACGGCCCAGTAGCTGAACTGTGATTTTTCGGGATCTGCGTTGCCGTTCCCGTCCAGGAACATGTCTCGGAAGGCGGCCTTCGGGGCCTTCTCACGGTAGTCGATGGCAACCGTTTCGCCGGTTTCCGCCATATGAACGAGCATGAATCCGCCGCCGCCGATGTTTCCCGCCGAGGGAAGGGTCACCGCGAGCGTGAACCCGACGGTCACCGCGGCGTCCACGGCGTTCCCACCCTCACGGAGCACCTCCAGTCCCGCCTCCGTCGCCAGATAGTGCCCGCTGGCCACCATACCGTGTCTGGCGGTGACCAGTCCGTGGGAAACGGGCGCGGGTTTCTCGCCGCAGGAGCAAATCAGACATGAAACGCCGATAATAACGATCGCTGCCGCGGCTGAAAACAGCCGCAGGCGTGTGTCTTTCGAATTCATGTTCCAACCCCTTTGGATGCGGTTATCACTTCATTTCCATCGTTCAGGGAATATACACACTCCGCAGGGGTTTGTGGAGGAAAAAGAACGTATGCCTCAACACCCCTTTAAGCTCCGGGAAACAAACGGGCTTTTGAGCGCGTCGCAGCGGCTTGCGAAGACAGATTCGCAGCCCTGCCGTATCGATTCACCGCCGGAGAAAACAGAGGAGGAACGTCGGGCTGTATCGAAGGAAAAAACGGGACGGTCACTTTATCCTGGCCGCCACCGACCCGGCGATAGTCTTCACTTCTCCTGCAAGACTGTCGTTGTTGGTCGAGAGAAAAACGAGGAAGGGGCCCTTCTGGAAATACATGAGGAAATCAGGGGGATAGGAATACGTTCTGCATTCGGCGCCGATGCCGCAGGGATCGAAGTCAGCGGGACATATCTCCGGATCGGCGATTGCTTCCTCGGCATTGTCCCGCACCCCCATGTCGAAGATGTCGAGCACAAGTTCGCTTCCGCCGACGCTGCGGTAGAGGGCATGGGTTGTCCGTCTGAGACCGTGGGCGAGATAGGCGTTCGCACCGCTGTTGAGATAGTCGAAGATGACGCCATCCGCAAGAATACGCTCCCGTGTGCCGTAATAGCGCACCGAATCGGCCAGAGTGAACCCCGGCGCGGGCGCCTCATCGATGAACCGGTTCCGGTAAACCGCATGCACGGTCTGTGTGGTTCCTGCCTCCACCGCTATGGAACGTGTTTCGGGTGTCTCGAACTGGCTTCCCTCGCCGGGGAAGGAAATCTCGTAGGTACCCGCGCTCAGGCTCACAGTGAGCGGGGAGGTGCCGTAGGGTAAGCCGTTTATGCTGATGGTCACCGGGATCGGGGAGGTGGTTACCTTCAGGGCGCCCTCGCCTCTCGAACACGATATGAAGATGAAAACAAGGGCAGCGATGAGTATCGCCGCTCCGCCGACAACTTTTTTCAGTGCCGCCACGCGCATGGAAACTCCATGAATGAATGATATCACACCGGCGATGGCGTGACCTGATAATTATTAATAAAAAAAGGGGTGGCGCACAAGAAAATCATGTAAAATGCCGAAAAAAATATCAGCATAAAACCCCGCATTATCAAGGAGTTCGCTTCATGGAGCCCGTCATATCACAACGGTATACGGATGACGGGGGCTGTCCACGGTTGGTGTTCATTTTCGGCTGATTTCGGCCACATGGAGGGGTACGGCCCGTTCGAGACCGCGGGGGTCGAAAATCATCTGAAGACCCCGCATTCCGGCGCTCACCGATACCTCATCCTGCTCGAACGCGCTTGTGTCGATCCATACGGGATAGTCCTTTTTCGAGCCCACGGGGGAGACGCCGCCGCGTATATACCCGGTGAGCTTTTCGATCTCGCGGACGGGGACGAGGGACGCCTTCCTGTTGCCGCTCGCCTTCGCCGCGGCCTTGACATCCAGCTCGCGTGCGGCCGGCACACAGGCGAGAAAAACACCGGTCCTGTCGCCACGGAGCACGAGTGTCTTGAAGACCTTTTCCGGCGGCATCCCGATCTTTTCCGCCACATATTCCGCCCCGAGATCGTTTTCATCCACCTCGTATCCGGCGAGGCGGAAGGGAACGCCCATTCGCTCGAGCTTGCGTGCGGCGTTCGTTTTCCG
>CAYNWJ010000160.1:5145-8488 GCA_964400815.1 uncultured bacterium | reverse complement strand
TCGAGAAGACCCTCGCCGGCCTTCCCGACGATGTCGTGGCCGAACGCCTCGTGACCATCAGGAACAACCGGTATGTCATCCCCGTCCGCGATTCAATGAAAAAAAAGCTCCAGGGCGCCGTGCACGACCGTTCGCAGACGGGAAAGACACTCTTTATCGAGCCGCTCGCCTCAATCGACGGCAACAACCTCGTCAACGAGCTCGAAATGGCCGAACAGGCTGAGATACGGCGTATTCTGGCGGACCTCACGGTTCGGATAGCATCAATAGCTGACGACCTCAAGCGTAACCAGCGCATCCTCGTCGATCTGGACGTGGTCAAGGCGCGCGCCAAGTACGGGGCACGGGTCGGCGGCGTGATACCCAGGATCGCCGATTCCTTCCGCATCGTCGTCAAAAAGGGCCGGCATCCCGTGCTCGACTGGAAGCTCCGCGGCAGGGAGGGCGGCGGGGACGTCGTTCCCATCGACATGGAAATCGGCGGAGAGGTGGTCACCATCATCGTCACCGGGCCGAACGCGGGAGGAAAAACGGTCGCCCTCAAGACGGTGGGGCTTCTCACGCTCATGGCGCTGGCCGGCTTTCCCGTTCCCGCGGCCGAAGACACCACGCTCTGTGTTCCCTCCGGCGTATTCGCCGACATCGGCGACGAGCAGTCAATCGACAACGATCTCAGCACCTTCTCCTCCCACATGCGCCAGATCGTGAGCGTTCTCGATAATGCCGGTGAAGGCGCGCTGGTTCTCCTGGATGAACTGGGAGGAGGCACGAATCCGGCCGACGGCGAGGCGATCGCCCTTTCGGTGCTCGGGGAACTCACCCGCAGGCGTGTGCTGACCATCGCGACCACGCATCACGGCGGCCTGAAGGTGTTCGCCCACGAGACACCGGAGGTCGTGAACGCCTCCCTCGAATTCGACCGCGAGCGGCTGGAGCCCACCTTCCGTTTCAGGACGGGTGTTCCGGGTTCGTCCTATGCCTTCCAGATCGCCGCGCGCATGGGAATGCCCGCGTCGGTCCTCAGGGACGCCGAAAGGTTCGCAGGAAGCGAGCGGAAAAGCCTCGAAATGCTGATCGCCGAGCTCGAGGAGCAGGTCAGGATGGCGCGCGAGGAAAAGGAGGCCGCCGAACGCGAACACCGCCGCTACGAGTCCGCCCGCGCCGAACACGAAAGCAGGCGCGATGAATTTGCGCGGAAACGTGACGAACTGCTGGGGAAAGCCCTCGACGAATCGAAGGAGATCGTGGACGGCGCATCACGCCGTATCGAGGCGTCGATCCGGGAGATAAAGGAGAAGTCCGCCTCCCGCGAGGCAATCCTCGAGGCGAAAAAGGGCGTGGAGGAACTCAAAAAGAACATAGAAAAAAAACGCAGCCGTGTGAAAAAGAAAAGGAGCGGGAAGGACGAGCGTCCCGGGGTAGAGGAACTCCGGAGCGGCATGCGGGTTTTCGTGAACAGTCTGGGGACCGAGGCTGTGGTCGAGGACGTGCTCGATGACGGTGGCAGGGCCCGCGTGCGGGTGGGTAAGAGCAAGGCGTCCTTCGTCGTCGACCGGACCGACTGCAGAAAGGCCGATGGTCATGGCGGCGGTGAGGAACAGGTCGTTCGTGTCAATGTCAGGACGGGGGGAGTCGATTCGACGGAGATCGATCTCAGGGGCATGACCTTCGACGAGGCGCTCGTTCCGCTGGAACAGTTTCTCGATGGCCTCGTCATGGCCGGCTATGACACGGCGCGCATCATTCACGGCAAGGGGTCGGGCGCTCTCCGCTCGAAAGTTCTCTCCTGGCTTGATGGCAACCGCCATGTGGCGGAGCACCGGCTGGGGAACTGGAACGAGGGCGGCACCGGCGTGACGGTTGTTACACTTGCGAAGTAAGAGGTTGACGGACATGGAATTGAAGCATTACGGATACGATGCGTTTTTTGAGGAGGCATTCGAGGAACAGGCGGGCGACGGCATGTCTCCGGGCCGGGTTACCGCGGAACATCGCGGCGCATATACCATCGTTGCGGACGTCGGTGAGATGCCGGCCGAGCCCACGGGGAAGCTCAGATATTTCTCCGATTCGCGTGAAGACCTCCCGGCTGTGGGGGACTGGGTCCTTGCGACCGTGCTGGACGGAGGGAAACACGCGGTCATTCACGGCGTTCTCCCGCGAAGGACGGCGCTCGTGAGAAAAGAGGCGGGGGTGGGTTACGGCGGTCAGGTGATCGCGGCCAATGTGGACCGTGTGTTCATCGTACAGGGGCTCGACGGCGATTTCAATCCACGGCGTATCGAGCGGTATCTGGTGCTCGTGCGCGAGGGCGGGGCGGCCCCCGTCGTTCTCATGAGCAAGAGCGACCTTCTTTCGCCTGAGGAGCTTTCCGAAAAACTGCCGCAGGTGGAACGGTCGGCGGGGGATTGTCCGGTCATTGCCTTTTCCGCGGTATCCGGCGAGGGAATTCCCGATATCAGGCGCATCCTCGCGCAGGGAACGACCGTATGTTTCGTCGGCTCTTCGGGAGCGGGTAAATCGACACTGATCAACGCTCTCGCGGGAAAGGAGATTCTCGCCACCGCCGAGGTGCGCGCGCACGACTCCCGTGGCAGGCACACGACCACCTCGCGCCAGATGCTTCTGCTTCCGGAAGGCGGGATCGTCATCGACACACCGGGCATGCGGGAGGTCGGTCTCATCTCAGCGGACGGTTCGTCCGATTCCGTGTTCCCGGACATAGCGAAGCTCGCTGAATCCTGCCGTTTCGCCGATTGCTCACACACGTCCGAGCCGGGATGCGCGGTTATCGGTGCAATCGAGGCGGGGGAGCTGGATGAATCACGCTTCGAGAGCTATCACAAGCTCCGCCGTGAGGCATTCCATGCCGCGGCGAAGCACGATGTCTCGCTCGGCCAGAAGAAGAAAAAGCGCGAGAAGAAATTTGCCCGGTTGGTCAGAAGCATTGAAAAGACTGACAAGCGCCGGTTCGAGAAGTATTGAAATGCTGCGCCGGGAACGTCGTCCCGGAGGGGGTGCGCCGGATGTACACACGAGACCAGACACGAAAGATGCAGGTGGGGAATGTGCCGGTCGGCGGCGGGAGTCCCGTCACCGTCCAGTCCATGACCAACACCGATACACGCGATTCAGATGCCACGATCGGACAGATACGCCGGCTGGAGGCGGCCGGCTGTGAAATCGTCAGGGTCGCCGTGCCCGACGAGGCGGCGGCGGGGGCGCTGAAGGTCATCAGGAAATCCATATCGATACCCCTCGTGGCGGACATCCATTTCAGGCACGAACTGGCGCTCATGGCCCTCGACGCCGGTGTGGACAAGCTGCGGATCAATCCCGGCAA
>CAYNWJ010000160.1:0-5124 GCA_964400815.1 uncultured bacterium | reverse complement strand
GCGTGCGGTGTTCCCATCCGCGTCGGCGTCAACGCGGGATCCCTGAAGAAAGAGCTGCTTGCAAAATACGGGCGGCCGTCACCGGAGGCGCTTCTGGAAAGCGCGGCGGATGAAATCCGTATCCTCGCCGACATCGGTTTCGAGGATGTATGCGTTTCCATCAAGGCGTCAAATGTTGCCGACACTATCCGGGCGAATGTCATGTTCGCGGAACGCTTCGACAATCCCCTCCATATCGGCGTCACCGAAGCCGGTTCCATGCGCTATGGTACGGTGAAGTCCGCCTGCGGGATCGGGAGCCTGCTCTCACGGGGCATCGGCGACACCCTCCGTGTCTCGCTCACCGCCGATCCGGTCGAGGAAGTCGCCATCGGACGGATGATCCTCAGGGCCATGGGGATACGCATGCAGGGGGCCGAGGTCATAAGCTGCCCCACCTGCGGCCGGACTGAAATCGACATCATATCGCTCGCGGAAGAGGTCGAGCGCCGCGCGCAATCAATTGCCGCCCCGGTCACGATCGCGGTCATGGGTTGCGTGGTGAATGGTCCCGGTGAAGCGCGGGAGGCGGACTACGGCATCGCGGGCGGCAGGGGTGCGGGCCTTGTGTTCATGAGGGGGGACATCGTTCGCAAGGCGCGGGAGGACGAACTCGTCGATGTGCTGTTCGATCTCATCAAAAAGGATTTGTTATGAAACCTCATATCGTGTATATTATTACCATGATATAATGAAATACGGGAGAGGGTCGTTCCTGGAGCACGTTCCGGGACGGTTGAAGAATCGACGACGAAGAAAGGAGATTTCATGAAAAAGCCATTGGTGATACTCAGTGTCGCCGCCGCATTGATCATCGGCGGGGGAGCCCTCTATTCGGCAGTGACTTACACCTACAACGATGACATCAAATCCATTCTGTCCGCAAACAACTGCACCGGATGCCACACGTACATGGCTGCCTATTCCGATCTCATCACCAAGAAAAGCGTCACGCCGGCGACAAGCGGCATAGCTCTCGTCAATGCGGCGAAGCCCGATTCGAGCGTCATCGTCTGGCGTCTCGAGGGTCAGCTGCCGGACGGTTCCTCCGCACCCCTGATGCCCCAGGGCGGAGACAAGCTCCCGGACAGCACCATCCAGAAGGTTCGTGACTGGATCAGCCAGGGAGCTCCCGAGGAAACGGTGGCCGTGGAACCGAGTTCGTGGGGACGGGTAAAGGGGCTGTTCAGGTAAAATCACCTCCGGAACATCGGTTGCTGCACGCACGCGATCAGCTCACTGTACCGCGGCGGCTTCAAGCGTTTTTTTCCGCTGAACACCGGCGCCGTCTTGTACCATTCCCGAAACATCGGGAGCGTACCGATGAAAACACGATTCACCATCATGATAATGCTCGTTCTCATGAATGTCGCCGTGCTTGCCGCTGATTATGACGAGCCGTTGACCTGGAGCAGGGACATTCGTGACGTGACGGATCATTATTGCGCCGACTGCCACTGTATTATCTACCGTTTTCTCTGCGACTACGAGAGCATGATGTCCTATGTGAGCGAGACGAACGAGAAAACCACGGGCACCCCCCTCATCGTGCCGGGAAAGCCCGACTCCAGTGTGCTCATCTGGCGCATCGAAGGCGAGCTGCCCTCGGGCGAAGCGATAGACATCATGCCGGAGGGCTTCGATACGCTTTCGGTCGAAACGGTTGAGACCTTCCGCGAATGGATACGCCAGGGAGCGGTCAAGGAGGAGGTCGCGGTGCGGCCCACCCGTTGGGGCAGGTTCAAGTCGCTGTTCCGCTGACAGGAATCGATCATGGAAGAGGCTCCCCGGTTCACAGAAAACCGCGGGAGCCTTTTTTGATGCCGGGTACCCAGTTCGGTAAGCAACACATGATTAAGCAGCTCTCTGCAAAGCCCCCTTCCGTCGCTCTGCGCCACCTTCCCCCGAAACGGGAGAAGGAAAGGCGCCACGGGTCGGGCTCCCTCTCTCCCTTCAGGGGGAGAGGGCCGGGGAGAGGGGGCCCTTAGAAAAACCAGATATTTCCGTCTGAAATGCCCGGTTTCAGGCCCGGTCAATATCAACGTATATGGATGCTGACTTGACTTGATAACCGGATTTTTGATTGAGTTTGGCGGGGGAGGAGACGATTCCCAATCAGAATCCCCGCACGAAATTGATCGTCCAGTTCGAGACGTGGGGGACATTCCCCACGGGGACCGCCCAGTTCACGCGAAGGCCGTCAGTCTCGCCATAGCTCCCCACGTCTCCAAAGCCGAAAATATCGAGAGACGCCGGATTGCCGAAGAAACCCGACCCCAGCAGCAGTCCCACACCCACATCGCGCCTGATCGAGTCGAATGTCGCCTCCTGGCCATGCATCCAGACATTACCGGCGTCCGCGAAAAATATGAGCCCGAAATCGTCATTGTCGCCCATGTAGTATTCCAGGTTCATGAGCGCCATGCGTGTGCCGCCGTATTGAAAGGGCAGGGGCAGGCCTCCCGGCACCGACTCATAGTCGTATCCCCGGAGGGTATTGAGCCCTCCGAGCCTGAACGCCTTCTGCCCCGGAAGGGGATCGCCCGAATATCCCCCGGCGAGCCTGATCTTGAGATAGTTGTCCGACAGGAAGTTCCAGCCGCTGGTGAAGCTGCCGGTGAGTTTGTTGTATTCACCCACGGTGTCCGACCTGTCGAGGGCCTTCTCGAGGCTGACCCGGACGGCTGTTGTGGTATAACGCGATTCCCGTTCGAAGGTGAGCGTCGCGCGCAGCCCTGCAAGCCTGCCCTCGTCGGCAGGCGAAAGGGAGGCGTTGTCGTCCTTGGTGTGGCGGTGATTGAAAAGCGACCAGTTGGTGTGTTTCTTCAGCGACCTGAACTCCTCCTCGAAGTATTCCCCCGTGAAGACCAGACCGTGCGCAGGTTTCACGCGAACATATCCCGTGGCGCCCTCGACCTCGTGGAAATCGTTGGTTTCCAGACCCGCGAGAAACGCGTTGAGATACATGTCATTGCGCGGAATGGTCCAGTCCATTGCCGATTCCCAGCCCAGACGATAGGCGCCGCCGATGGCGATGACGTTTTCGAAAAACCGTTTTTCAGCGCCGGCATAATAGGTCCATTCCTCGTTGGCCCAGTGGTATTCCGTCCCGCCCCTGATCTCCGAGACGGGGCCGATCAGGCTGGTCACGGTAATCGTCGGGCCCAGGCCGACACCGCCGATACGGCTGAAGGATGCGCTCAGGCCCAGGTCGCGGGTGTGTATCTTCGGCTCGTATACGTGGACGCGGAGGCGGCCTTCCACATCGATGGTGAATGAGGTGCTGGTGATGTATCGATGATCTTCGAGGCGTTTCACCGCATCGGCGATCTCCTCGCGTGTATATGTTTCGCCCACGGAGAGTTCGAGCATGCCATGCACCTCGTCCTCCGAAACAAGACGCAGTCCGCGAAATTCGACGGATGTGAGCGCGCCCTCTGTGAACCGCGGTTTCGGCAGACGGCTTTCGTAACGTTCCCGGGGGACGCCGCCGATGGCGTAGTCCGCGAGCCGCATGTCCCCGATTGACGTGAATCCAACGCCGGGCGCGAGAACCACCGTAATCGACCCGCTCCCGGAAGGTATCTCGTAGCGCCAGGCATCACGGAAATCACCGGCGGGCGTGGAGATGTTCTCACGGGAGACGGCGCGGAACGTTCCCAGGATGCCCTCGTTCTCGATGGTTTTTCCTTCCCCGTAGGGGAGCCACAGCCGTGGCGGAACGAACCGGTGTTCCCCGGTTATCTCCCGGCCGAAGAAACCGCCGGTGATCGAATAGACCATGAGCCCTTCATCTGATTCGGTCAGGGCCATTTCACCGAACGGGGCCCTTTCACCGTCGTCCCATGCGAGACGGGCGACCATATGGCCGCTCTCGTCGGTCGTTTCCATGACACGCAGGGTGTTCGACCGCCCGTTGCCCTCGAATCGCCACCATGTCTCCCGGGAAAGGGGGACCACCACTCCACGCAGGCCCTCCCCCGATGTTCCGGCATGCATGTGTGCGTCGTCGCGCACGGTGATCTCGCCGAAATCCGCCGAAAGGCGTATCAGGCTCCCGCCGCCGTTCAGAATACGCATGTTCCCGTCATATTCCATGCGGCCGTGTGTGCGGAATGATATCCCGCCCATGGACGAATCGGTCATGAAGGCCGCTCCCGTTTCCGGTGGCAGAACGATTTTCCCGCTGCCGAAGGAGGTCTTGAGCCGTGAATCCTGCGTGAGCCCGGATAATGTGAGGTCCACATCCCCGAATCCCGCGTCGATGTCGAAGGAACCGGCGATGCCCAGCGCCCGCAGGGAGCCGAACTCCATGTCGGCTTGCAGGCGGCCCCGCAGATCCGATACGGTGGTCTTGGAAAAATCGGCGTCGATGTCCAGAATGCCGCTCGTTCCACTGAAACGGCACTGCGAGAACCCGCCGTCGAATTCGATGTCCAGCATCTCGGGTCCGCTGATTTCGATGGCTGTTTTCCATTCCCTGCGGTCGAACACTCCCCGGAGAAGATTGCCGGCTTTCTGCTTCGGGTGGATGAGCCTGATGGTAAGCGCATCGCCGTCGGACAGTATTTCGAGGTCGAGTTCGGCCGCAATGTCCTCGAACTCGGACCGGTCGCCGGTTTCCACCGTTTTCGTGAATGATATGCTGAGCGATGTCCGTCCCGGTGCGCCGGAATAGGTGAATTCGGTGAAATCGATGTCCCGTAGTCTGAGGGTGCGGGCGCCGTCGGCGGGAACCGAGAGATGTTCGCTCTCCGATATCGGACGGACGGAACTCCCGGCCGGTACGGCGAAGAGGAGGGCCAGCGCGATCAGTGCGCCGACAGCCGTTACCGGTTGTTTCATCGGTTTGTCTCCCTGATGTGTGCTGCGTGATGGAATGATGCGCGAATTATTGCACCAATGATTAGACATATGAATCAAGAGCATTTCCCGGGCTTCAGTCAGGGATCATAATAACCCCCCCCCTCGATCTTCGACCGTATCCCCCCTGACTGGCGGGAACATGTACTACCGGCGCTCGCAGTACTTGCCTCCCCTGTCAGGGGAGGTGCCATGCAATGGCGGAGGGGTTATAGTGTCATC